>CAZAZI010000203.1:0-3778 GCA_964489575.1 uncultured Oscillospiraceae bacterium
AGATGGACATGGCACAGATACAACAGGTCTGTAATCTTGTTGTCATCGCCAAAACGCTTGCCGGGCGCGGAAACCACCACCACGGCCCGCTGCGCATCCGCCCGGATGATATCTTTGACCTTTTTGAACTGCGCGGCGTCCGCCAGGGAACTGCCGCCAAACTTCGCCACTTTGATCATATATTTAATCCTCTATTTATTCTTCTTCAATGCCCGCAAAGAACAGCGGCCTGCCATTTCGGGCGGCCTCCCGGGCCAGGGCGTGCATAACGCCGACGCGCACCGGCTCCGTAACGGCCCAGCCCTCCCCCTGCTCCCGTATGCCGGGCAGCCTCGCCTCTCCCCGCACATAATAGGGATGGACGGCCAGAGCGTTGTCGATCTTCGCATCCTCTGCGTAGTTTTGCACTTCGCCCACGCCGAGGTAAATATCCATGACATCCTGCATCATGTTCATGCCCGTGGGCAAGGTGCCGGCCCCGGCACCAAAAAAGCTCAGCCCGCCGATATGCTTGCCGTGGAGCGTAGCGATGCTGGAGCGGACGGGCAAATTCGCCTCAGGCAAGCCTGCGGGGAGCAGGGTAGGCTCCACATAGGCAGTGAGACCAGTCTCCACCCGGCGGCAATGCATCATAAGCTTACACACCAGGCCCCGCGATTCGGCCCAGGCGATATCCGCCGCGCTGATGTGGCGGATGCCGGCCGTATCCACCTTTTCTTCCGGCACGAGGGCGGAAAAAGCCAGCGTGGCTGAGATGGCGCATTTGCGCTGCTGGTCGAGCCCGTCGATATCGGCCGCAGGGTCCGCCTCGGCGTAGCCCATGCGCTGAGCCTCGGCCAAAACCTCTGCAAACTGGGCCTTGTGCTTGTGCATATTGCCCAATATGAAATTGCAGGTGCCATTGATGCTGCCCGATATGGCCTCGATCTCATCCAGCCGCTTGGCGCGCAGCAGGTTGAAAAGCCAGGGTACGCCGCCCCCCGCGCTGGCGGTATAGCGCAGCTGTACGCCGTGTTCCTGCGCCGCTTGCGCTAATTCGCGAAAGTACGCGCAAACCAGATGCTTGTTGGCCGTGACCACATGCTTGCCCGCACGGATCGCCGCCATCACATAGCTATAGGCGGGTTCCAGGCCGCCCATGGCTTCCGCCACCAGCTCGATCTCGGGGTCGTTCAAAATGTCATTGATGTCTGTAGTCAGGAATCCCTCCGCAGGGCCGGGCCGCATAGTTCGCACCAGCGCCCGCTTCACCAAAAGGCCGCAATCCGGCCGTTCGGCGATGATCTTATATGCGCCGCTCCCTACTACGCCATAACCTAGCAATGCGATTTTCATACCCGTTTGAAACTCCTTCTGTCTTCTTTACAAAAACACTTGTTTTTGTACGGAGAACAATATATCATATTCACAGGGAAATTGCAAGCACAAAAAGCGCGCTGTTCTCGCCGGTGCAGCCTGGGGGCCCGCTGGCATATTCCCGGAAATGCTGTATAATAAAAGAAAGACTTTCTTGGAGGTTTTCCCATGCGCTACCAAAGCACCCGGAACCACTTGCATACGGCCACGGCCTCGGAAGCCATCCTTCGGGGCATCGCCCCGGATGGCGGCCTCTACATGCTGCCCGATCCGGGCTCCCGCCCCTTCCCGATGGACAAGCTGCCCGGCATGACGGCCCTGGATATTTCGGCCGCCGTGCTCTCCCTGCTGCTGCCAGATTTCTCCGAAGCGGAGATCCGCGCCATTGTGACGGCATCCTACCGGAACAAATTTGAAACGGAAGACCTCGCCCCCTTGGTTAAGGTGGGCGGCCGCTTCGTGCTGGAACTGTACAGAGGGCCCACCAGCGCCTTTAAGGATGTGGCCCTTTCCGTGCTGCCGCACCTGATTACCGCAGCCAAGGCGAAAAATGGCGTTAAGGAGGATATCCTCATCCTCACCGCTACCAGCGGGGATACTGGCAAGGCGGCTCTGGCGGGCTTTTGCGATGTAGAAGGCGTCCGCATCATCGTATTTTACCCCCACGGCGGCGTGAGCGCCATCCAGCAGGCGCAGATGGCCACCCAGGCGGGCGCCAATGTGCGCGTGTGCGCCATCCGCGGCAATTTTGACGACGCGCAGAGCGGCGTGAAGGCCATCTTCACATCGCCTCACGCGGCCAAGGCTTTAGAAGGCCGCGCCCTGCTCTCCAGCGCCAATTCCATCAACATCGGCAGATTAGCCCCCCAGGTGATGTATTATTTCAAAGCCTACGCGGACCTCCTGCGCCAGGGCGAAATCTCCATGGGTGAAAAGGTGGATTTCGTGGTGCCCACGGGCAATTTCGGCAACATCCTTGCGGGCTACCTCGCCAAGCGCATGGGCCTGCCGGCCGGGCGGTTCCTCTGCGCCTCCAATGCCAACAACGTGCTCTCGGATTTCCTGGCGACAGGCATATACGACCGTAACCGCCCCTTCCACCAAACCATCTCCCCCAGCATGGATATCCTCATCTCCAGCAATTTGGAGCGGCTGGTCTACCTCGCCACCGGCGGGGACGACGCGGCCGTGGCGGGCTATATGCACAGCCTGGCCCAAACGGGCCGCTACGAGTTGAGCGCCAAAGCCAAAGCGGCTATCCAGGCGGATTTCCTGGGCGGCTATGCGGGCGACGGGCAGACCAAAGCGGCCATCCGCCGGGTATACGAGCGCCATGGCTACCTGATGGATACCCACACCGCCGTGGCCTGGGATGTGGCCGAGCGCACAGCGCTTGCGAACAAAACCGTGGTGCTCTCCACAGCCTCGCCCTATAAATTCTGCGCCTGTGTGCTAAGCGCCCTGGGCGAGGAAACCCGCATGGAGGAATTCGCCCAGATGGAGCGTTTGAATGCGCTCACCGGCGTAGCCATCCCGGCGGGCCTTGCGGGCCTTAGCAATTTGCCTGTGCTGCATAAGGATGTGATCGGCCTGGACGAGATGGAAAGCTATGTGCTTTCCGCAGGCCGCTAAGAGCAAGAATGCGTTCAGTCACGCCCGCATAAGGAAGGAGAAACGACCATGCCCATGAAAAAGAGCAACTACCTGATCGTGGATAAGCGCATCCTGCCGGATTATTACGAAAAGGTCCTGGCGGCGCGGGAGATGCTGCGCACGGGCGCTGTGCGGGAGGTGAGCGAGGCTGCGCGGCAGGTAGGCATATCCCGCAGCACCTACTATAAGTATAAGGATTACCTTTACATGCCCAACGACGCTACCGAGTGCAGCAAGGCGGTCTTTTCCCTGATGCTCAGCCACGAGCCGGGCATCCTCAGCCAGCTCATCAACACCATCGCGGAGCTGGGCGGCAATATCCTCACCATCACCCAAAGCTTGCCCATCGATGGCAACGCCAGCGTTCTGCTCACGCTGGACACCTCCAGCATGAGCCTCCCCCCCCAGGAGCTGCTCAAGCGCTTCTCCAGCCTGCGGGGCACGGGCAGCGTAAAGCTGCTGGCGATCGAATAAACGGTGGAATGAAGCAACAGGCCCGGCGCATACATGCGTCGGGCCTGTTAGACTGCCAGAAAAGTCCCTGGGGGATCGGGGACCGCAGCCCCCGGAGGCTTTAATCGTGAGCGGCGGCGTGTACGCCGCGAGCGAAAAGCCTTGCTTGCCAAGGCTTTCTCTGCATGAAACAACGACCGCGAGGTACGAGCAGTTGTTTCATGGGAACTCAAAAGAGTGGCATAGCCACTTTTTTGACACTAGGAATATTTGCAGCTTTCAAAGCCTACCCAATCCGCGTTTCCCACCAGCGCGA
>CAZAZI010000204.1:0-3762 GCA_964489575.1 uncultured Oscillospiraceae bacterium
AATCTTCCGCGCCCAGGGCCTGCCCTTTGCCCAGGATGCGGGCGGCGTGTCCTTCCAAGGCCCTCTGCGGCCCGGCCTTTTTGAATTGCCCGGGGATGTGAGCAGCCAGTTCCTTTCGGGCCTGCTCTTTGCCCTACCCCTGCTTCGCGGCGATAGCGAGATCCGCATTCGGCCGCCCTTTGAAAGCCGCTCCTATGTAGCGCTTACGCTGGACGCGCTCGCCGCCTTCGGCGTGCAGGCTTCCTTTGTGGATGATTTTGTCCTTCGCGTGCACGGCAGCCAAAGCTATCGGCCCCATCCGTCTTATCAGGTGGAGGGGGATGCTTCCCAAGCCGCCTTTTTCATGCTGGCCGGGGCCGTGCTGGGGGGCGTATCCGTGGAGGGCCTGCGGCCGGATTCCAAGCAGGGCGACCGGGTGATGGCGGATATCCTTACGCGCTGCGGCGTAGCCACCGCCCGCATTGCCGGCGCATACATGCCGCTCAAGTCAAACCTTCAGGCTACCGAGATCGACCTTGCGGATTGCCCCGACCTTGGCCCCGTGCTAATGGCCTTGGGTTGCTTTTGCCGGGGCGAAACGGTGATCCATAACGCGGGCCGCCTGCGCCTTAAAGAGAGCGACCGCATTGCCGCCATGGAACAAGAGCTTGGCAAGCTGGGGGGCCTCCTCCACAGCGATGGAGATACCGTCTTTATCCGGGGCGGCCCGCTGCACGAAGGCCCGGCCCTCTGCGCCCATGGGGATCACCGCATCGCCATGGCTTTGGCCATGGCCTGCTTTTGCGCCGGCCTTGAGGCGGCCATCGACGGAGCCGAGGCCGTAAACAAGAGCTACCCCGGCTTCTGGCAGGATGTGCAAAGCCTGGGAGGCCGGGTGGAGTTGCTCCCGCTTTGATAGAGACTGATGCAAAAGGCCCGCTGCATTTACGCATGCGGGCCTTCGGTTTTTCTAAAATTCCGGGATTCGGGGCCACTGCCCCGGAGGTTTCATTCCGGCTTCGGCGGCGCGTACGCCGAAAGGTAGGTTGCGTTTGCGCCCCGCAGGGCCAAACGCATAGCGCCTTAATGAAGCGCCGAAGGCTTTCGTTCCCCGCCGCCTTTCCGGCCCGGGAGCCGAAGGCGAGCGGGAAAGGCTGCAAACCAAAAAAGTGGCTGCCCGCCACCTTTTTGAATTGGTTTACCAATAAATCTCCTTATCCTTGCGGTGCAGGGACGAGAGCTTATCGTGCAGCTCCGGGTCCAGCTCGCGCAGCATGGTGCGCAGCTCTCGGGGCCCCATGGCCGTATTGCGGCCATCTGCGTATTGCGCATCCACCAGCTCCTTCATCTGGGCCACGATCGGCGTGTGCTTATCCAGCACCATTTCCTTGGGCACGCGGTAGTAGGCGTTGATCCAATAGGCGATGCCGGCCAGGCCGCTGAATTTATCCACCACCACGGTGGCCGGGCGGTTGAGGATTTTTGCGGTATCGAAGATGTTGTAGATCTCCTCGTCCTTTAGGAGGCCATCCGCATGGATACCCGCACGGGTGGCGTTGAAGTTGCTGCCCACAAAGGGAGTGTTGAAGGGGATAGGATAGCCGATTTCCTTCTCGAAATACTCGGCGATCTCGGTAATCACCGGGAAATCGATGCCGTCGTCCGTACCGCGCAGCTGGGCATACTCGATGAGCATGGCCTCGATGGGGCAGTTGCCCGTGCGCTCGCCCAAGCCCAGAAGCGTGGCATTGACAGCGCCGCAGCCATAAAGCCAGGCCGTGGTCGAATTGGTGACCACCTTGTAGAAATCGTTATGCCCATGCCACTCGAGGCTCCCGCTGGGCACCTCGGCCAGGTGGGTCATGCCGTACACGATGCCCTGCACGCTCCGGGGTAAGGCCACGCCGGGGTAGGTAACGCCATAGCCCATGGTATCGCACAGGCGTATCTTGATATCGACGCCGCTCTCCCTGGAAAGGCGCATCAGCTCTGTGGCAAAGGGCACCACGAAGCCGTAGAAATCCGCCCGGGTCACGTCCTCCAGGTGGCAGCGGGGGCGGATACCCATAGCCAATGCGTCCTTGACCACGCCTAAATATTTATCCATGGCCTGGGCGCGGGTGAGGTTCATCTTACGGAAGATGTGATAATCCGAAGCGGATACCAAAATACCCGTTTCCTTGATGCCAAGGGCCTTGATGAGGGCGAAATCCTGCTCTGCCGCGCGGATCCAGGTGGTGACCTCGGGAAACTTCAGCCCCAGGGCCATGCATTGCTCGATGGCTTCCCGATCCGCATCGGAATAAGGGAAGAACTCGCTCTGGCGGATCAGCCCCTTGGGGCCGCCCAAGCGTGACATCAGCTTGAATAAATCCAGGATCTGCTTGACCGTGAAGGGCGAGCGGGATTGCTGGCCATCGCGGAAGGTAGTATCCGTAACCCATATCTCCTCCGGCGTTTGCATGGGCACCACGCGGTTGTTGAAGGCCACCTTGGGCACGCTGGTATATTCGAACATGGAGCGGAAGTAGTTCCCCTCTTCCACATCCTGCAGTTGATATTGATAGATATTCTCGGTAAGAAGATTGGTGCGCTCGTTGAATGTGACGCCGGCCATGGGATACCCTCCATTCTGTATTCCTGTATTTGTGTATACAAGTATACAATGATGTTCTCAAAGTTGTCAATATGGCCTGCATATAATAAAAAATAATAATAGGACGGGGCGGGCCCCGTCCTAAACAAGTGTTTTGCCTAGAAATATGCCTTTCTCCTTCGCTCCTGCCTATCTGCCGTGCTTATAGATCTGCCGGTTATCCAGGGCCCACTGGCGCTCGGAGAATTCGCCCACCTGCACGCCGGAGAGGGCCTCAAACATCTCGAAAAGCCGGGAATCCAGCACGTCCACCTGGGAAACGATCTCCGCCTCCGGGAACATAGGCGCGCGGGGGCTGCCGTATTCCGCCAGGCCGTGGTGGGAGAGCAGGATGTGCTGCACCAGCACTTTCACGCTTTCGTCGATCATCAACTCCGCCGCGGCCCGCTCGACCAGGGCCACGCCGATGTTGATATGGCCCAGCAGCTGGCCCGCCGTAGTATAGGAGGTGGCCAGGCCCAGGGAACCCACGCTCAATTCGGGCACCTTAGCCAAATCGTGCAGGATCACCCCGGCGTAGACCAGATCGGGGTTCAGGTTCGGATAAAGCGCTTGGTAGATGCCGCAGAGGGCCTTGGCCGCGCGCAGCATGGTGTGCGTATGGTAAAGCAGGCCGCCGCGCATGGCGTGGTGCAGCTTGAGGGCCGCAGGCCAGCGCAAAAGGTCGTCTTTATTTTCGCGCAAAAGGTATTGGGTGAGCATTTTAAGGTCGCCATCCGCAAAGCCTTCGGCGCAGGCATAAAGCGCGTCGTACATCTCCTGGCCGGAAAGGGGCGCGCAGGGGATCAGGCGGCTCATATCCGCCTCCTCGCCCTCTTTGAGGTTGCGAATGCGGTCGATCTTAAGCTGCTCCGTCTCCTTCCAAAGGGTGACGGTGGCCCGCACCTTTACGATCGTATCCGCCTCATAGTGGCCGTGCTGCTCGATGCTGTAATCCCACAGCTTGGCATTCACCTCGCCCCCCGCGTCGCAGAGGACGAAATCCAGGTATTCGCTGCCCTTGACATTGCTCTTTTGCGCTACCTGGCGCACAATGCAAAAGCCCTCCACTTGATTGGACGTGGGGTTGATTCGTTGATCCAGCAGAAACATGCGGCCCATGCGCTACCTCCGTTGATGCGTGTTTT
>CAZAZI010000205.1:0-3755 GCA_964489575.1 uncultured Oscillospiraceae bacterium
TGGATCGTTTCGCCTGCGACTGGCATCGATTTGCAACCACAGCCCGAAAACCCAAGCAACCTAAACTGTATTATAACCGAATGTAATAAAAAACACAACAAATATTTTTTTAGTTTATATTGTTTCGTGCAAGTTCGCCATTCTTCGCCTGCAAATTGCTGTAGAAGGCTTTAATGCGGCGCGATTTCGTCATAAACCGCGCGAGGGCCGCCCACGTATTTGGGCCGGGTGCGGGCCATCACCAGGTTGGCTTCTCCGACCTTGCGCGTGTTTGCGTGGATGGGCACCACCACCGGGTGCAGGTGCATGCCGATCAGCGTGCCGCCGATATCCAGTCCCGCCGACGCCTTGCCCCGAAGGTCTTCCACCATCACAGGCTCGTCCAGCCGCTGCACGGCCTCCATGGCAAAAGCGCCGCCCGCGTGCAGCTGGGGGCGCACCCACACCTGCTGCAGGCCGTAGCGCTCCATGCAGGCGCGCTCCGCGACCAGGCAGCGGTTGAGGTGCTCGCAGCATTGCACGCACAAATAAAGGCCTCTGGCCTTGGCCGCGGGCAATATGGCGTCCATCACGGCCTTGGCCGCCTCTTGTGATGAGCCGGTGCCAATGCGCTTGCCGCAGATCTCGCTGGTGGAGCAGCCCACCACCAGCATATCCCCGGCTTTGAGATTATCCGCGGAGGCCATCAGCTCCGCCACGGCCGCTTGGGCCTGTTCATAAACTTCCAGCATTCGTTTCCCTCCCTGTTCTCGCAGTCATACCGAGTAATATTATAGCCTTTCCCCATCCGCCTTGCAATACGCATCTTGGCGGCAGCCTGCCCCGTTTGCGCCGCTTGACAGGCGCAAGGCGGGAACATATACTGACATAAGAATTTATAAGGCGAAAGAGGCCATTTTTTATGGATGACAGAGACGGGCGCAAGGCCCTGGGCGAACTTCTGCCCGGGCAAAGCGGCCATATATACGGCGTAAACACGGCGGATAAGCGCGTGCGCCGCCGCATCGTGGACATGGGCATCACCCCCGGCACAGAAGTAACGGTGGTCAAGGTGGCCCCCATGGGCGACCCCATCGAGATCGCCCTGCGGGGCTACTCCCTTTCCCTTCGGCGGGAGGACGCCTTGCAGATCACTCTGATGAAAGGCGGCGAAAAGGACGCCCTGCAAAAGCAGCAGCGCCAGGCTCTGGCCGAGTACGCGCGGCGCTCCCGCTCACAGCTTGGCCACGAGCGGGATACCGACGCCGAAGGGCACCGCCGGGCTGCCCTGTTGACCGAGGCCTTCACTAGCACTTCCAACGCCTGCCCCCGCGCGGATGAGGCGGAGGGATGCGCCGTTTGCGCGCATAAAATCGACCCGGGCGCGGAAAGCCAGCCCGTGAAGCTGGCCCTGGTGGGCAACCCGAACTGCGGCAAAACCACCCTGTTCAACGCCATGACCGGCGGCCACGAATACGTGGGCAACTGGCCCGGCGTAACGGTAGAAAAAAAGGAGGGGCGCGTCAAACAGCCCAACCGGGGCGCTGTGGGCAAAAACGCCATCTTTACCCACGGCCATGATATGACGCTGGTGGATCTGCCGGGCATCTATTCCCTCTCCCCCCATTCCATGGAAGAGATCATCGCCAGGCGCTTCATTGTAGATGAAAAGCCGGACGCTATCATCAACATTGTGGATGGCACCAACCTTGAGCGCAACCTCTACCTCACCGTGCAGCTGATGGAGCTGGAGCGGCCCATGATCGTAGCCCTCAATATGATGGACGAGGTGCAGAAGAATGGCGATTGCATCGATGTGAATCGCCTTTCCCTGGAACTGGGCGTGCCCGTGATCCCCATCTCCGCCCGCACGGGCATGGGGGTGGACGAGCTGGCAGTCCAAGCGCAAAAGCTGATCCACGCCATTCACACCCAGTTCCACGAGGGCTTCAACATCGAGCCGGATGACCTTTACGATGATTTCACCCACATGATCCACCACCGCATCGGCAAGCTGGTCGAAAGCTACGCCAAGGCCGCGGGCCTGCCGCTGCATTGGACGCAGATCAAGCTGCTGGAGGACGACCAGCTCATCAAGGAAAGCCTGGGCCTGCCGCCGGAGGTAGCCCGGCAGGTGGAGGCCGTGGTGGCGGAATACGCCGCGGCCAGCCCTCTGGGCGATAACGAGAGTATGGTGGCGGATAGCCGCTACCGCTATGTGGGCCGGGTGTGCGCCCTCGCCCTTAAGCGGGCGCGCAAGCAGGGGGAGGCCAGCAGATCCAACCGCATCGATGCCCTGCTTACCCACAAGCTCCTGGCCCTGCCCATCTTTTTCGGCATTATGATGCTGATCTTCGGCCTCACTTTTTCGAGCCTCGGGGCCTTCCTTTCGGATTGGGTGAGCGAGGCCATCGGTTCCTTTCTCATCCCCTATGCGCGCGATGTCCTGACGGCTTCCGGCGCGTTTGCATGGCTTACCGGCCTGATCTGCGACGGCATCCTCACCGGCGTGGGCGGCGTGCTTACCTTCTTGCCGCAGATCGCCATCCTCTTCTTTTGCCTTTCCCTGCTGGAGGATAGCGGCTATATGAGCCGCATCGCCTTCATCATGGATAAGCCCATGCGCCGCTTCGGCCTTTCTGGCAAGAGCTTCATCCCCCTTCTGATGGGCTTTGGCTGCACCGTGCCCGCAACCATGGGCGCGCGCACCATGGATAACGAAAAGGACAAGCGCATGACCATTCTGCTGCTGCCCTTTATGAGCTGCTCGGCCAAGCTGCCGGTCTACGGCCTCATCGCCGGGGCCTTCTTCGCCAAAGGGCGTGCGCTGGTGATCTTTTCGCTTTACGCCATCGGCATCCTGCTGGGCATCCTATCCGGCCTGTTGTTCAAAAAGCGGCTCTTCCCGGGGGAGGATGCGCCCTTCATCATCGAGCTGCCCCCCTACCGCGTGCCCACGGCCCGCAATACCTTTACCCACGTTTGGGAGCGGGTTCGCCACTTTTTGCAAAAGGCAGGCACCATCATCTTTGCCATGAGCGTGGTGCTCTGGTTCTTGCAGAGCTTTGACCCCCGCCTCATATTGGTGGAGGATGCCTCCAAGAGCATCCTGGGGCTTCTGGGCGGCCTCGTCGCCCCCCTGTTCCGGCCCCAGGGCTTCGGCACATGGCAGGCTGCGGTGGCCCTGCTCACCGGGCTCATCGCCAAGGAGGCGGTGGTCTCCAGCCTGGCCATGTTTTATGGTTTCTCCCTATCGGCGGAAAGCGGCGCCGTGGCCACTGCCCTCTCGGGCACCTTCACCCCGCGCTCCGCCTATGCCTTTCTCGTCTTCGTGCTGCTGTATGTGCCCTGCGCCGCCGCCGTCTCCACCATGCAGCGGGAGCTGCAAAGCGGCAAGTGGACTGCCTTCGCCGTGTTTTGGCAGGTGGCCGTGGCTTATGTGGCCAGCTTTATCGCTTACATGTTATTGGGCCCATTCCTGCCATAATATAATTAGGAAGTCGACGATAGGGAAGGGAGTGGGCGTATGATCTGGTATATCCTGGCGGGTCTGATCCTGCTTTATACGGCCTGGTGTCTGGCCAGGTGGTGGAAGGGCCGCAACAAAGGCTGCCACGGCGGCTGCGCGGATTGCCCCAAGCGCGGGCGATGCGGGGGAAAGTAAGGAAGATTGTCCCACCCACGCCCCCATCTTTTCACAAAAATACCTGTTTTATCGCGCGCACTTTATGCTATACTTAGAGCATAGAAGAAAGAGCGCCGCAACATGGGGCGGT
>CAZAZI010000206.1:0-3742 GCA_964489575.1 uncultured Oscillospiraceae bacterium
GCGAGCTGCACCTTTCCATCCTCATCGAGCAGATGCGGCGGCAGGATTTCGAATTCGCCGTTTCCCGCCCCCGGGTCATTATGAAAACGGACGAGCGGGGCAAAATGCTCGAGCCAATCGAGGAACTCACCGTGGATGTGCCCCAGGAATACGTGGGCGTAGTAATGGAAAAGCTGGGCCAGCGCAAGGCCGAGCTGATCAACATGCTGGCCCAGAACGACGGCAGCGTGACCCGCCTGATCTTCACCATCCCGGCCCGCAGCCTCCTGGGCTACCGCTCGGAGCTGCTCACGGATACCCGCGGCAACGGCGTGATGAGCCACATCTTCCACGGCTACGACGCGTTCAAGGGCGAGATCGAGGAGCGCACCCACGGCAGCCTCGTCTGCCACGAAACCGGGGATACCTCCAGCTACGGCCTTTTCAACACCCAGGAGCGCGGCCGCCTGTTCGTTGGCCCCGGCGTAGCGGTCTACGAAGGCCAGGTGGTGGGCGAATGCAGCCGCAACGAGGATATCGTGGTCAACGTTTGCAAGAAAAAGCACGTTACCAACATGCGCGCCTCCGGCAGCGACGAAGCCCTGCGCCTTACGCCCCCAGCCCTGATGAGCCTGGAGCAATGCATTGAATTCATCGGCGACGATGAGCTGGTCGAGGTCACGCCCAAGTCCATCCGCCTGCGCAAGCGCCTGCTCACCAAGGACGCCCGCGTCAAGCAGGCCAACCGCAACGCCTGATTCTTTAACGAAAGAACACAGAACAACGGGCTGTATCGCTTCTTTTGCGATACAGCCCGCATTTTTCGCCGGATAAATCGGAATCTGCTATTTACATTTCTCTTTGAGCATAATTTCCTTTGTTCGATGAATTGTCGAAGGATCAATCCTTTTTGAATCTACTATTATTTTCAGAGCCTCAAATTGCATATTCTCACGAAATATCCGTTGCGCATGCCCGGTTCTGGTGGCTTTCGCTTTATCGGTATAATTTTCATCAAAGGCGTCAATACATTCTTCACGATTTCTGTTCTTAAAATTGTAATAATATTTAACGAAGGTCGACTTTCCGATGCTATTTAAGATGCGAGGTAAATCCATATCCTATCCTCCATGCAACTTCCAATTTGCAGCGCGGCTGCCAACCCGCATTTCACGCGCTTGCTTCTTTTTGGTTCCGGCAGGCGCTTTTCTATCATTCTCACTTTGTCCGTTCGTCCCCATTGATTGACAAGCGGAACCCGCCCAGGGCCCCGATGGCCTCGAGCACGGAACCGCCCAAGCTGCGGGCCTTATCGGAAACGGTGAAGCAATGCTCGCGCTTGGCCCGCGGGTCTACATCGGCGCACTTCATGCCCTCGGGCGCGTATACGCCATCCGCCAGGATGCCCCGCAGCACGCCCGCAATGGGCGTAACCACCGCCGCATCCCCCACAAGGGCGATGGTCTCCCCCGCCTCCACCAAGTCGCCGATCTCGCGCACGCCACGGAATATGCCGGCAGCGGGCGCGTGCATCACCCGCTCCGCCGCATAGCCTCCGATCTCGCCGGGCACGCCGGTGTTGGGCAGGGCGCTGCCGTTATAATAGACCCGGCCCAGGTCGTGGCCGCGCATGGTCTCGATCACGGCGTGGCAATCCTCCCAAGCCGTAAAGCCCGGCCCCAGGGCGATGACAATGGCCGCATCGGTAATCGCGGTGCCTGCGTTTCGCTTGGCCAGCACGGCGTCCACCAGCACATCGGGCCGCAGTTCGGCGAGGATTCTCGCCTCCGGGTCCGCAAAAACGGGTATCTCCCCGGCGGCCCAGATTTCCTCCGCCTGGTTCCTGGTATGCGCGAGCCGGGCTATCGCATCCTCTACCCTGGCAAAGCCCTCCGTGATGGCCGGGCAAAAGCTCACCGTGCGCCTAATGGCCGTGGGCACTGGTAAATCCGTCATGGCCACGCGCAGCCCGGCGCGGAACAGGCGCAAGGCCACGCCGCTGGCCAGATCTCCCGCGCCCTTGATCAATACCAGCATCTCACTTTTCTTGCTTTTTTCCATCTTCCCATATCTCCTTTATTGCCTGTGCGCTTTGCAGGCTGGCGATCACCGCCCGGCCCGGCCAGCGCGCGGCCGCCCGCCTGCCCCAATCGAGGCGCTCTGCTTCGGCCTTGTTTAAAAGAAGCACGGCGGGGGCCGCCCCGGCGCCCGATGCTCCATATCCTTCCGCCAAAATGGCGTTTGCCACATCCGCCGGCGTTACCACATGCCCCTCCCCAACGCCCAGCAGGGCGGCATAAAGCGCGGGCCGGTGCGCCGCCTCGGCTACCGTTTTCCCTACGCCATCCAGCCCGGCCACATAAACCAGCCGCTTTGTTTCACGTGGAACATTCGGCTCATGGGCCGCGTGGGCCTTAAGGGGCAGGCCCTTGGAGCCATCCGCCTCGCAAAGCACATATTCGGCTAAAGATAAAAGGGCCTCCATGGGGGCCCCCTGGTTCAGCTTGCCGTCCTCCCCCCTTGCGCCAAAGCAAACCAGGGGCGCGCTTTGCAGCAGGCGCGCAGCCTGCTCCGGCTCGCCACAGAGCGGAACGCCCAGCGGGGCCAGCATGTGGGTGCTGGTGCACAGCAGCGTTTTATGGCCCGCCGCCAGCTCCCGGCCCAGCCGCAGCAGCAGGGTGGATTTGCCTCCGCCGCCGATGATGGCCGTCAGCCCGGCCGGTATTTGCAGGGCCTCCCGCAGCGTCATGGGGCGATCATCCCCTCGAAGCATTGGGCGAAAATCACGTCCAGCGCCCGCTCCCCTTCTTCTACAAAGCGCTCGTAACGGGCCAGCATATCCCTGGCCTCGGCCGTGAGCAGCGCGCCGCCGCCGTTTTTGCCACCGGCCTTCGAGGTGAGCAGCTTGAAGCCCAGGATTTCCTCGCTGTTTTTGATGATGCGCCAGGCCTTGGAATAGGCCAGATCCATCTCGATGGCGGCGGATCTGAGCGAACCCGTGCGGGATACCCGGGTCAGCAGTTCGGCAATGCCCCGGCCAAAGCACTTTTCCCTTTTAAAAAGGCGCAGCTGCACGCGGTAACTCAATGGCTCCTCCATGGCTTTATCCCTCCCTGCCGGCGCTTAGCAAAGCCTCGTAGATGGCCTGCAAATCCCCGGCATTGAAATACTCGATCACAATCCGGCCCCTCGCTCCCGTGCCCTGGATGGACACTTTGGTGCCCAGGCGCTCCCGAAGGCCTGCCTCGGCCGCGGCCAGGTCGCTATCCCGCAGGGGCGCGGGCTCTCTCTTTTTCTGCTTGTCCTTCCTAGCCGGGCGTTCGCTTTGCTCGCGGGCCAGAGCCTCGGCGGCCCGTACGGAAAGCCCCTCGCCCGCGATCCGTTGGGCCAGCTCCTTTTGAGCCGCGGCATCCTGGAGGCCGGCCAGCGCCCGGGCATGCCCGGCCTGCAAGCGGCCCTTGCGCAGCTGCTCCTGTACCTCCTCCGGCAGCGTGAGGAGCCGCAGGCAGTTGGCGATCGCCGGGCGGCTCTTGGAGAGGCGCTTGGAAACCTCCTCCTGCGTGAGATCGTGCTGCTGCATTAAAAAGCGGATGGCAGCCGCCTCCTCGATGGGGTTTAAATCCTCCCGTTGGAGGTTCTCGATTAAGGCCACCTCCATCACCTGGGCTTCATCCAGCTCCTTAACGATGGCGGGCACGGTGGAAAGCCCCGCCATGCGGGCCGCCCGGAAGCGGCGCTCGCCGGCCACGATCACATAGCGCTC
>CAZAZI010000207.1:0-3708 GCA_964489575.1 uncultured Oscillospiraceae bacterium
ATCAATCCGTTGCAGCCGTCGTTTACCATGCGCTGCACGGTGGATTGCAGCTTTTGCTGCACGGCGTCCGGCATGCGGTCCACCTTGGCTGCCATGCCCTCCTTTACCAGGTCATAGAGCGGCTTTCCGAAGATGTTCGTTTGCCATAGCTCGTTGGGGTCTTTCTTATAAGCATCCGTCAGATAGCGCATGAATTCCGTGCTTTGCTCCTCCGAGCCTACTAGGGGGGAGACCTCGCTATCAATATCCACCCGGATCAAATGCATGCCAGAGGCCCTGGCCCTAAGCTTCACGCCGTAGCGCCCGCCCTGCTGCATCAGGCAAGGCTCCTCAAGGCGCATCTCCTCCATAGCCGGGGAGACCATGCCATAGCCCGTGGCGTTGGCCCTGGCAAGGGCGTGGCGGATGCGGTCGTACTCCCGCTTAGCCCCTACAAATTCCCGTATGGTGGCGATGAGGTGCGCATCGTCCTCGATCTCATAGCCGCACTCCTCGCCCAATATGGTGTAGAACATGCCCTCCGCGGGCCGCATCTCCAGCTCCACCTGGCCGCTGCCCAAAGAGATCGAGCGCACCGTAGCCCCTTCAAAGCCTTCGATGCCCTGCAGGGCTTCCAACACGGCGCCATGGTCGCGCATGCGGGATACGCCGGGGAGGCAGGCTGTAAGCGGCTCCATCACCCGCTGCACCAGCCAATGCTCCTTACCCAAAGCGCTGAGCCAACCCGGCATGTTCAGGTGCAGCATACGCATGGGGAATTCGTAGAGCATCCGCTCCAAAATGCCCGTGGCCGCCTCCGCGCTCATGTTCATGGCGTCAACAGCCTGCACGGGCGCGCCGTATTGCGCGCAAAGGGCATCGGCCATTTGCCGGGTCTCCGCCGCTTCCGGATGGGTGCTGTTGAGCAATATCACAAAGGGCTTGCCCTGCTCCCTTAGCTCCGCGATCACCCGCTGCTCCGCCCCCAGGTAGCTTTCCCTGGGGATACTGCAGATACTGCCGTCCGTAACCACCACAACGCCGATGGTGGAGTGCTCGGTGATTACCTTGCGGGTGCCTAGCTCCGCCGCCTCCTCAAAGGGCACGTCGTGATCAAACCAGGGGGTGCGAACCATCCGGGGCATGTCGTTTTCCGTATGGCCGGTGGCCCCTTTAACCATGTAGCCCACGCAATCCACCATGCGCACGCGCACCTCGGCCCCTTCCACCAAAGAGAGGCGGGCGGCCTCGTTGGGGATGAACTTGGGCTGGGTGGTCATGATGGTGGTGCCGGCCGCGCTCTGGGGCAGTTCATCCCTTAGGCGCGTTTTCTCGTTTTCATCCTGCATGCCGGGCAGCACCAGTATATCCATAAAGCGCTTGATAAAGGTGGATTTGCCTGTGCGCACCGGCCCAACCACGCCAATATAAATATCCCCGTTCGTCCGCTCGGCAATATCCCGATACAGCTCTGCGCGATCCATATACCGCTACCTCCCCGCGATTTGCATTAAGCATTAAGGGCTGTTTAGAAAATCCAATTTGCGCATGCTGGGCATCTTTTCCGTCATTTTGGGCTCGCAGTCGGTCGCTATAGCGCTGCTATGGCTTCCTCCTCCTGGCCCAAACTGCCGGAAAACCCGTGCCAGCCTGCACGAATAACCTTTTCCAAACAAGCCCTAGCATTAGATATATATGTGGTGGCGGCCGCATTATGCATAAAACAAGGCCGGCCGTTGCGGCGGGCGGGCGGGGGATATATACTAAAGATAGCAAGCAACAGGGAGGGCTGCGTATGATCAACATCTTCAACCGGCGGGAGATCCGCCTTACGCGCTCGGCCAAAGAGCAACTGCGGGTATGCTCCCTATTGAACGGGCTGGGTATCGAGACGCAAACCGTTTCCGGCAACCTTTGCAGCGCCGGGCGGCATCACAGTGCGGGCGTAAATATGGACGCGGCATTTGAATATTACGTATACGTCCACAAGAAGGATTATGACCGGGCGCGGCAGGCGCTGCACAAAGCATAAAAAAGCGGCGCCGGCAGCTCGGGGCGGCAAATGGCCGCTTGCAAAAGATGGAGGGCCTTAATTCTGCCGTCCGCGTAGAACGGGCCCGCGCCAATGGCGCGGGCCCGCTGATCCGGTACGTTATCTTTTTAATTCGTCGTCTTTCCCTCTTTGCCGGATGATGAGCCGGATGGGCGTAGCGTCCAGAGAGAAGGATTTGCGCAGGTAGTTTTCAAGGTAGCGCTTATAGGAAAAATGCATCAGCGCCGGCTCGTTCACAAAAAGGACAAAGGTAGGGGGCTTGATAGATACTTGCGTGGCGTAATAAATTTTCAGCCGGCGGCCCTTGTCGCTGGGCGGCTCGGTGATCGTGACCGCCTCGTTGACGATATCGTTGAGGGTGCCGGTGGAAACGCGCAGGCAGTTTTGCCTGTAGGCATGCTGCACCAAGCCCAAAATCTTGTTCACCCGCTGGCCGGTTTTGGCGGAGATGAAAAGGATGGGCACATAATCCATAAATGCCAGGTCCGCATAGAGCTTTTTCTTGAACTGGTTCATGGTGTAGGCGTTTTTTTCGATTAAATCCCACTTGTTGACGATCACCACGGAGGCCTTGCCTTCTTCGTGCACATAGCCGGCGATGCGCACATCTTGCTCGCTCATGCCCTCGTTTGCGTCCAGCACGGTGAGCACCACATCCGCCCTGCGGATGGCGCCTAGGGAACGGATCACGCTATAGCGCTCGATGGTGGCCTCGTCGATGGCGCGCTTGCGGCGGATACCGGCCGTATCTACCAAAATATAAGGCTGGCCTTCGTAATCAAAGGGCGTGTCCACGGCGTCCCGCGTGGTGCCGGCGATCTCGCTGACGATGGTGCGCTCATAGCCCAGCAAGGCGTTGATCAGGCTGGACTTGCCTACGTTGGGCTTGCCCACGATGGCGATGCGGGTAGCCTCGGCGGTTTCCTCGCTTTCCGTTTCGGGAAAGTAGGAGACTACCTCATCCAACAAGTCGCCCAGGCCCAGGCCTTGTTCGCCGGAGATGGTGATGGGGTTGCCGATGCCCAGGCTGTAGAAATCGTAGATGGCATCCTCGTATTTGGGATGATCCACCTTGTTGACGGCCAGCACCACGGGCTTGTTGGAACGGCGCAGCATGTCGGCCACGTCTTCATCGGCCGCGGTGACGCCCTCTCGGCCATCCACCAGAAAAACGATCACATCCGCCGTATCGATGGCCAATTGGGCCTGGCGGCGCATCTGGGTGCTGATGATATCATCCTTAACGGGCTCGATGCCCCCCGTATCCACCAATACGAATTCGTGTTCCAGCCAGGAAGCGTCGCCATAGATGCGATCCCGGGTGACGCCCGGCGTATCCTCCACGATGGCGATGCGCTTGCCCACGATGCGGTTGAAAAAGGTGGATTTTCCTACGTTTGGGCGGCCCACTACCGCCACGATCGGCTTCGACATACATTCCTCACTTTAAAAAGAGCCTTAGGCCCTGATATCCTTTCCCTAGGATACACGAAATCCGCACGCATCGCAAGCCCACCGCCTTGGCTCGCCACGAATTTTATAAATTAAAGTAGTGACACGGACGGGCCCCCTGTGCTATAATATTTTTCGGCGCGGTTTCGCGCGTTGCGGCAATTATATTGTGCCAACGTAGCTCAGTTGGTAGAGCAGCTGATTCGTAATCAGCAGGTCAGGGG
>CAZAZI010000208.1:0-3690 GCA_964489575.1 uncultured Oscillospiraceae bacterium
CCTACATCCAAAAGTATGCGGGCAAGATCATTGTGGTCAAGTATGGCGGCAACGCCATGCTTAGCGAAGAACTGAAAAACGCGGTGATGAACGATATCGTGCTGCTTTCCCTCATCGGCATCAAGGTGGTGCTGGTGCATGGGGGCGGGCCGGAAATCTCGGCCACCCTCAATGCTATGGGGAAAGAGAGCGCGTTTGTGGACGGCCTAAGGGTGACGGATCAGGAAACGGCGGATGTGGTCCAGATGGTGTTGGCGGGCAAGATCAACAAGAGCCTGGTCAACCACATCGGCTCCATCGGCGGCAAGGCCATGGGCCTTTGCGGGCTGGATGGCCGCATGATCGAGGCGGAGGCCATGGATATGGAAGAGCTGGGCTACGTGGGCGTGATCAACCGGGTCGACCCGCAGCCCATCCTGGATGTGCTTGCCATGGGCTATATCCCGGTGGTGGCCACCGTGGGCTATGACGATGAGGGCAACGTATACAACATCAACGCAGATACGGCAGCGGCCCGGCTGGCAGGCGTGCTCAAGGCCGAAAGCCTCATCAATATGACGGATATCGCCGGCATCCTTCGGAATAAGGACGACCCGTCCTCCCTAATCCCCCGTATCCATGTGAGCGACGTATCCGCGCTGATGCACGAGGGCGTTATCTCCGGTGGCATGATCCCCAAAGCGGAGTGCTGCATCGAGGCGATCCGCCGGGGGGTGAAGAAGGTTTTCATCCTGGATGGCCGCATCCCCCACGCAATTTTGATGGAAATCTTTACGGACGAAGGCATGGGCACGATGTTTGTATAATACGTTCATATCATAAAAAAGGAGGGCTTCTATGGATATCATCGCAACCAGCGAACAATGCATCGCCCCTACCTATGCCAGAGTGCCCCTCGCGCTCGATCACGGCAAGGGCTCCCTGCTCTACGACGAGGCGGGCAAGGAATATATCGATCTGGGCAGCGGCATAGCCGTAAACGCATTCGGCGTGAGCGACGAAGCCTGGGAAAAGGCCGTTTGCGAGCAGGCCGGCAAGCTGCAGCATTGCTCCAATTATTATTATACGAAACCCCAGGCGGAACTGGCCGCCCTGCTTTGCCAAAAAAGCGGCCTTCAAAACGTGTTTTTCTCCAATTCCGGCGCGGAGGCCAACGAGTGCGCCATCAAGGCCGCCCGCAAGTATTCTTCCGATAAATACGGCCCGGGCCGCCACGCCATCGTTACGCTGGTGAGCAGCTTTCACGGCCGCACCATGGCAACGCTCAGCGCCACCGGCCAGGAGGCCATGCACGTGCACTTCGCTCCCTTTCTGCCGGGCTTCATCCATGTAAACGCGGATGATATCCGGGCTATGGAGCAGGCGCTTTCTAAAGGCGATGTTTGCGCCGTGATGATGGAGATGATCCAGGGCGAGGGCGGCGTATATCCACTGGATGGGGATTACGTGCGCGCCGTAGCCAAGCTTTGCGCCGAAAAGGACGTACTGCTCATCGTGGACGAGGTGCAGTGCGGCAATGGCCGCACCGGCAAATACTTCGCCTATATGCACCACGGCGTGCAGCCGGATATCGTTTCCACGGCTAAGAGTCTGGCCGGCGGCCTGCCCATGGGCGCTACGCTCTTTGGCGAAAAGACCAAGGATGTGCTGGGAGCCGGCACGCATGGCTCTACCTACGGCGGCAATCCCGTGTGCGCGGCGGCCGGGGTAAGCGTGGTTTCGCGCATCGACGAGGAGCTTCTCGGCCAAGTGGCCGAAAAAGGCGCGTATATCCACAACCGGCTGCACAGCGTGCCCGGCGTGGAGGATGTATCCGGGCTGGGGCTGATGATCGGCGTAAAGACGAAAAAGAGCGTCAAAGATATCATTGACGGGTGCAGGGAAAAGGGCGTGATCGTGCTGTCCGCCAAGGATAAGGTGCGGCTCTTGCCCGCTCTCAACATCCCTATGGAGCTTTTGCAAAAAGGCATTGAAATTTTAGCGGAGGTTATAGCCCAATGAAGCACCTATTGAAACTGGCCGATTTAAGCGGCGAGGAGATCCTGGATATCCTGAACCTGGCCGACCAGCTTAAATACGAGCAAAAGCACGGCATCGAGCACAAGCGCCTCGCCGGCAAAACCCTGGGGATGATCTTTCAAAAATCCTCCACACGTACCCGCGTTTCCTTTGAAACGGGCATGTACCAGCTGGGCGGCTACGCGCTGTTCCTTAGCTCCAACGATTTGCAGATCGGCCGGGGCGAGCCCGTCCAGGATACGGCCCGCGTGCTCTCCCGCTACCTTGACGGCATCATGATCCGCACATTTGCCCAGCAGGAGGTGGAGGACTTAGCGGCCTACGGCTCTATTCCCGTTATCAACGGCCTTACGGATTACAGCCATCCCTGCCAGGTTCTGGCGGATCTGATGACCATACGGGAATACAAAGGCACCCTCAGCGGCCTAAAAATGTGCTTCATCGGCGATGGCAACAACATGGCCAACTCTCTTATCGTAGGCGGACGCAAAACCGGCATGACCGTGGCCGTGGCCACGCCCAAGGATTACGCGCCGGATGCGGATATCCTCAAATGGGCTTCTAAGAGCGGCAGCTTCCTCTATACCCAATCCGTGCTGGAAGCAGCCGAGGGCGCGGATGTGATCTTTACGGATGTTTGGGCCTCCATGGGCCAGGAGCAGGAGGCCAAGAAGCGCCAGGCAGCCTTTGGCGGCGTCTATCAGGTGAACGACGCGGTGATGGCCGTTGCCAAGCCCGATTGCATGGTGCAGCACTGCCTGCCCGCCCACCGCGAGGAGGAGATCACCGACAAGGTCTTCGAAGCGCACGCGGCGGAGATTTTCGACGAGGCGGAAAACCGGCTCCATGCGCAAAAGGCGGTTATGGTAAAACTCATGGCGTAATTATACGCACACCGGCGCGGGCGCACAGCGGCGTTCCGCGCCGTTTTTGCGCCCTTTTGTCGTTTGACAGGAGGACAGGGGGATAGGCGATATGCTATAATAGCGCCAGCGGGCAATCCCTACGCCCTATCATAAATTGAAGGAGCGCCTATGAAGAAATTTGTATCCTGGAATGTAAACGGCTTCCGCGCCTGCCTGCAAAAGGGTTTCGACGAGATTTTCCAAGAGGCGGCGGCGGATTTTTTCTGCTTGCAGGAAACCAAGATGCAGCCCGGCCAGGCGGATTACGCGCCGGAGGGCTACCATGTTTTTTTCCATAGCGCCGAGAAAAAGGGCTATTCCGGCACGGCGATCTTTGCCAAAGAAGCGCCCTTGTCCGTGCAATACGGCGTAAACGGCGCGCACCTGGAAGAGGGCCGGGTGATCGCCCTGGAGTATCCGGGCTTCTATCTGCTCACCTGCTATTCGCCCAACGCCCAGGAGGGCCTCAAGCGCCTGGATTACCGCATGGCCTTTGAGGATGACCTGCGGGCCTACCTCGCCGCGCTGGCCGCTAAAAAGCCCGTGATCCTCTGCGGCGACCTCAACGTGGCCCACCAGGAGATCGACCTTAAGAACCCCGGGCCGAACCGCGGCAGCGCCGGCTTTTCCGATGAGGAGCGGGCTAAATTCACGGAATTGCTGGCCTCGGGCTTTGTGGATACCTTCCGCCACCTCTATCCGGACTTAAGGGGCGCTTATTCCTGGTGGAGCTACCGCTTCAACGCCCGCAAGAACAACGCGGGCT
>CAZAZI010000209.1:0-3657 GCA_964489575.1 uncultured Oscillospiraceae bacterium
CAGATCGCGCGAGAAGGTAAGGCCGCAGCCGATGCTCTTGGCCGCCTCCTCCTCGCCGATGCGCTTTACGTGCTCCTCGTCCAGGCCGCAGGCGTATTCCCAAATGGTCTCCCCGGTGCGTCCCAAGAGGGCGCACAGGCGGTCTTTGCCCGCTTGGGCGATATCGCCGATGGTGCGGACGCCGCCTTTTCGCAGCGTTTCCTCCGCCGCCCTGCCAACATAAAGCATGCTGCGGGCGGGCAGGGGCCAGAGGAAATCGCGGAAGTTCCCGCGGGTGATCTCGGTGGTCGCATCCGGCTTTTTATAATCGCTGCCGAGCTTGGCAAAGGTTTTGTTAAAGGATACGCCCACGGAGATGGTGAGGCCGATCTCCGCCTGGATGCGCCTGCGCAGCTCGTTTGCGATATCTTTGCCCGTGCCGAACAAATGCAGGCTGGCCGTAACATCCAGCCAGCTTTCGTCTACGGAAAAGGCCTCCACCTGATCCGTATATTGCTGGTAAATAGCGTTGATACGCCGGCTGTATTCGCGATATTTTTCATGGTGGGGCCGCACCAGCGTGAGGTTTGGGCACTTGCGCAGCGCCTGCCACACGGTTTCCGCCGTAACGATGCCATAGCCCTTGGCCAGCTCGTTTTTAGCCAGGATCACCCCGTGGCGATTTTTCGGATCGCCGCATACGGCCATGGGCACATCCCACAGCTCGGGCCGGGCGATGCATTCCACCGAAGCGAAATAGCCGTTGCAATCGCAATGCAGAATCGTCCTCTCCATTGATCCTTGCCTCCTCACAGGGCTATTATCCCACACAGCCCGGCCCCTGGCAAGGCGCGCGCGGGGCCTTGCCCGCCTGTCAAATCCTTCACATGAATTGACGCGCGGCCCCCATTCATGATATACCAATGGCATTGGTTTTTCCGCGCGAAAGATAGGAGAAAAGGTTTTATGGCGCTGTTATTCGATACGTATGTACAAAAATTGAAATACCAGGTGCTCACCGAGGTGGCCAAGCTGGCCTATGCGGAGCAGCTCACACCCCAGCGCTTGCTGGAAATCGCCGGCCATATCATCCCGGAGGGCAAGCCCAATTTCCGCTGCTGCATCTATAAGGAGCGGGCCATCATCAACGAGCGGGTCTCCTTTGCCTTGGGCGGCGAGCCGGAGAGCGCAAGCGTGGTGGGCGTGCTGTCAATCGCCTGCGACGAGTGCCCTGTGGACGGCATACAGGTTACGGCGGCCTGCCGTGGCTGCCTGGCCCACCGCTGCATGGCCGCCTGCCCAAAGGACGCCATCACCGTGGTTAACCACAGGGCGCAGATCGATAAGACCAAATGCGTGGAGTGCGGCAAGTGCCTTTCCGCCTGCCCCTATTCCGCCATCGTCAAAAATATCCGGCCTTGCGTGGCCGCCTGCAAGCCCAAGGCCATCCGCATCGACCAGGAGAGCGGTAAGGCCATAATCGACGATTCCAAGTGCGTTTCCTGCGGGGCCTGCGTCTATCAATGCCCCTTTGGCGCTATTACGGATAAATCCGCCATCACCGGGGCCATTGGCCTCATCAACGGCTCCAGGGGCAACACGGCCTATCATGTATACGCCGTGGTGGCCCCCTCCATCGCCAGCCAATATGTGGATGTTACAGCCGAGCAGGCGTGTGCGGGCATCCGCCGCCTGGGCTTTCACGCCGTGATCGAGGCGGCCTGGGGCGCGGATATGACCGCCTGGCTGGAAGCTAAGGAGCTAAGGGAAAAGGGCTTCCTGCTCTCCTCCTGCTGCCCCTCCTTTGTGGAATACGTGCATCAGAATTTCCCCGATCTGGTCCGGCATATTTCCGGTACGCTTTCCCCCATGGCGCAGATCGGCAAATGGCTGCATGAAACGGATCCGGGCTGCCGCGTGGTCTTTATCGGCCCCTGCATCTCCAAAAAATCCGAGGCCCAGAATACCAAAGCGGCGCAATATGTTGATTGCGCCCTCACCTTTGAGGAAATGCAGGCCATGTTCTCCGCCCGGGAGATCGACCCCGGCGCGCTTGCGGGCGAGCCGCTGGATAACGCCTCTTACTTTGGCCGCATCTTCGCCCGCAGCGGCGGGCTGGCCGCCGCCGTAGAGCAAGCGCTCGCTGAGCAGGACGCATGCTTCCAGCTCCAGCCCCTGGTTTGCGGCGGCCTGCCGGAATGCCGCACGGCCTTGCTGAAGGCCCAAAAGGGCCTATTAAAGGAAAACTTCATCGAGGGCATGGCCTGCGAGGGCGGCTGCATCGGCGGCCCCGCCTGCCTGCGCCATACGGCGCGCAACGCCGCCCAGGTGGATGCTTATGGCCGCGCCTCCACGGAGGAAAGCATCGCCAAGGCCACGCGGACGCTGCGCGCGGGCAAGGCGCTTTAAAAAGCAGCTTCTGCGCCTTGACAAGCGCGGGGGATTCCGCTAGGCTTGAAGAAGGGAGTTTCACCCCCTTTTTCTTTTTTCAGGAGGATACCTATGCTCTTCATCTGCTACCCCAAATGCACCACCTGCCAGCGGGCCAAGGCTTGGCTGGATGATCGGAATATCCCCTACACCCTGCGGGATATCAAGGCGGACAACCCCGGCTTTGAGGAGCTGCGCGCCTGGCACGCCCAGAGCGGGCTGCCCCTCAAGCGGTTTTTCAATACCAGCGGCCTGGCCTATAAGGACTTGGGCCTTAAGGACAAGCTCCCAGCTATGGCCGAGGAGGAGCAACTGCGCCTGTTATCCACGGACGGCATGCTGGTTAAGCGGCCTTTGCTCATCGCGGAGGGTTTCGCGCTGGTCGGTTTTCGCGAAGCGGAATGGGCGGCGCGGCTCACATAAAGGCTTTCTAAAAATTAGGAATAACCATTATTATCACAATTATTCTGGAGAACTATTATATTTTATATCCTTGACCACTACCATATATTGGAATATAATGGAGCTACGCCAACAACATCTTGTATATGGTATCATACTATCGCCAAAAAGCAGGGAGTCCGTAAATGATCGCTAAAATTCGAAAGAGAAACGGTTCCGTAGTGGAATTCCAGCCCGAGCGCATCACCCGCGCCATCTTCAAAGCTGCCACCGCCGTGGGCGGTAGTGATTGGAACCGCGCTTCAGCGCTGACCGAGCAGGTGGTCGCTATTGCGCAAAAGACCTATGGCTACAGCCTGGTGGATGTGGAATCCATCCAGGATATCGTAGAAAAAGTCCTCATCGAAAACGGCCACGCCAAAACGGCCAAGGCCTATATTTTATACCGCGAAAAGCGCCGGGGCGCCCGCGAGGCCAACGCACTCATCGGCGCCACCATCGAAATGTTCGGCAGCTATCTGGGCGATAACGACTGGCGCGTCAAAGAGAACGCCAATACCCAGAAATCCATCAACGGCATGAACAACTATATCCGCGAGGCCTTTACCAAGCAATACTGGCTGCATGAGATCTACCCCGAAGAGGTGCGCAGGGCGCATCAAAGCGGCGATCTGCACCTGCACGATCTGGGCTTTTTCGGCCCCTATTGCGCGGGCTGGGATCTGCGCCAGCTGCTTCTAAACGGCTTTGGCGGCGTGCCCGGCAAGGTGGAATCCTCCCCGGCCAAGCACCTGCGCAGCTTCCTGGGCCAGGTGGTCAACTCCACCTTCACCACCCAGGGCGAAT
>CAZAZI010000210.1:0-3646 GCA_964489575.1 uncultured Oscillospiraceae bacterium
CGGGCGGCTCATGCACCGAGAGCATGGCCCCCACGCCGTGGCCCGTGCCGTGGCCGTAGTTGAGCCCGGCCGCCCACATGGGCGCGCGGGCCAGCACATCGAGCTTGGCCCCATCCACCCCTTGGGGGAAGCGAGCGAAAAGCAGAGCCAGCATGCAGCGCAGCGTCAGCGTAAAGTGCGCCTTTTCATCCGATGTGAGCGGCCCCAGGGCGATGGTGCGGGTCACATCCGTGGTGGCCCCGGGCCATTGGCCGCCGCTATCCACCAGCAGCAGGCCCCGCTTTTGCAGCTGTAGGGCGCCGGCCTTATCCGGACGGTAATGCACAACGGCGGCATTGGGGCCGTAGCCGCAGATGGTGGCAAAGGAGGTATCGAGGCAGCCGGCCTCCAGGCGCAGGCCGTCCAGATATTCCGCGGCCCCGTATTCATCCAGCTTGTCCGTATGGGCTTTGACATAGCGCAAAAAACGCGCCATCACGGCCCCGTCTTTTGCGTGGGCTTCGCGGGCGCGGGCTAGCTCCGTTTCATTTTTTACGCAGCGGGCCATGGCCAGGTAGTCGCTATCCAACAAAGCCGCGCCCCGCTCTTTGAGGGCCATGGCCAGCGCCATGCTCACGGAGGGCGGGCTCACCAAAACGCTATCCCCGGCGCCATAGTTGCCCAGGAAGCCTAGGATATCTTCATAAGGAAAAGCCCGCGCGCCCAGGCCCGCGAGGTAATCCGCCACGGGCGTGGCCGTTTGCGGGGCCATGAAAAGGAAGCAAGCTTCCGCCTCCACCACGGCAAAAAAGCGGGCCACAGGCGTGTGGGGGATATCCCCGCCCCGAAGGTTGAAAAGCCACGCGCCGTCCATCAAGTCCGTGACGAGCGCCGCCCGGGCCTTGCGCTCCGCCATATGCAGCCGCAGGGCAGCTAGCTTCTCAGCCGCGCTTTGCCCTGCGAGGGCCGTATCCAGCACAAAGGCGGGGTCCGCTTCACGGGGCGGCCGGCCGGGCCACACCGGGGAAACCAGGTCGATATCCACCACAGCCGATCCCGCGCCATAGGCCGCCGCCTGCCGCAGGGTTATGCAGCGTCCGTCCATGCCCAGGCGCTTGCCCGCCAGGGTTTGGCGGATATAATCCGCCAAGTCGGGCACGCCTTGCGCGCCTTCTTTCATCAGCTTTATGCCGCTGCCTTCAAGCTCGCGCCCGGCCTGCAAAAAGTAGCGCGAATCCGTCCACAGCAGGGCTTCATGCGGCTGCACAAGCAACGTGCCCGCGCTGCCGGTAAAGCCGCTCAAATAGGCGCGCGCCTGGTCGTAAGGGGCTACGTATTCCGAACCGTGCGGATCGGCGGTGGGCACGAGGTAAGCGTAGAGGCCGGCCTGTGCCATGGCCCGGCGCAGGGACGCGAGCCGCTCGCTCACATTCATAGCTTTGCCTCCATTACGGACTTTATCCATTGCACGGCAGCATGTGCATCGGCGAGCGCCGCCGTTTCCACAGGCGAGTGGACATAGCGGCAGGGCAGGGAGATGCAGCCCGCGGCCACACCGCCCGCTGCGCGCGCGATGGCCCCGGTATCCGTGCCGCCCGCTGTGAGCACCTCGTATTGGATGGACACGCCCGCGGCTTCGGCCCGCTCCTCCAGCCGCCGCCGCACATGGGCGGAAACCACCACGGAATTATCCATCACTTTGAGCGCGGGGCCCTTGCCAAGGGCGATGGCCGAGGGCGCGGCCTTGGGCGTATCGCCGGAAGGGGTCACATCCAGAGCCACGCAAAGGTCCGGCAAGATACCGTATGCCGCCGGACCGGCCCCGCGCGTGCCCACTTCCTCTTGCGCGGTGAAAACGGCGTAGAGATCATGCTGGCAGGGGCCCGCCAGGGCTTCAAGCAACACAGCGCAGCCCAGCCGATCATCCAGCGCGCCGCCGGTGGCCAGGCCGTTTTCGATCTGCAAGGGGCTGTAAAATATCGCTATGTCGCCGATGCGGGCAACAGCTTCCGCTTCGGCCTTATCCTTTGCGCCGATGTCGATGAAGAGATCCTCCATCTCGGCCTCGCCCGGGCTTTTTGTTTTCGTCTCATAATAGACCGTGCCCAGGGCCCCGCTCTCAAAGACCACCCGTCGGGCAATGGCCATTGCGGGCTTTAGCCCGCCAATGGCGGTCACACGCAAAAAGCCGTCCTCCTGCACATCCGTCACCATCAGGCCGATCTGATCCATATGGGCTGTGAGCATCAGCCGCTTGCCGGACTTGCCGGGCCGCAAGGCGATCAGGTTGCCCAAGGGATCGGTTTGCAGGGTTTCACACAGGGGCGCGGCCAGAGCGGATATGGCTTCCCGGACCCGGTGCTCCCGGCCGGAGGGGCCATAGACGGCGGTCAGCGCGTGTAGGGCAGATTCAAGCATGGCGTAACACCTCGTTCCACATTTGATCCCGCAAAAAGGCGCGGGCCAGTTCATAAGCGGCGCGGATATCCGCGCTGCTTGCCAAGCTATTGGGGGAATGGATATAGCGGCAGGGCACGGAGATGCCGCCCACCGGGCAGCCGCAGCGGGCCTGGTGGATGGCTCCGCCATCCGTGCCGCCCTTGGTTCCCTGCCGCAGCTGGTAGGGGATGGCGTGGCGCTTAGCCGTTTTCACCAGCGCCGCCACCATTTCCGGCAGGGCTAAAGTTCGGGCGTCCATTATGGTAAGGGCGGCTCCCCCGCCCACCCGGGTCACGGCCTGGGGCGCGCTTAGCTCCGGCAGGTCGTTGGCGGTGGTGCCCTCCAGCACCAGCGCCAGCGCCGGCTCCGCCCGATGCGCGGCGGCCATAGCCCCCCGAAGGCCCAGCTCCTCCTGCACGGTGAAGGCGGCCCAAAGGTCGCAGCCGTAATCCTCTTTCAGCAGCTCGAGCAAAATAGCGCAGCCGATGCGGTCATCCAGCGCCTTGGCGCAGATTAAGCCGCCCAGCTCCATCGGTTCCACATCGAACCAAACCGGGTCGCCGATGCGCACCGCCTGGGCCGCTTCTTTTTTATCTTTTGCGCCAATATCGAGATATAATTCCTCATGCGGGAAGGTTCTCTTAAATTCTTCTTCCTTTTGCAAATGGATGGCCTTACAGCCGATCACGCCGGGAATTGACCCTTGCGAAGCGGACGCGCCGAACGAGCCAAAGGCCACGGGCGCGCCTGTACCGATGCGCACCCGCTTGCCGGCGAGCGCGCGGGCGTCCAGCCCGGCTGCGGAATAGGCCAGCGTGCCGTCCTCCCGAATGCCGGATATCAGCATGCCGACTTCATCCATATGCGCGGCCAGCAGAATGCGCGGACCCGGGCCGGGGCGGCGCACGTGCAGGCTGCCCAGGGGGTCAACAATGGTTTCCAATCCCAGGGGGGCCAGCTCCCTTTTTAAATAGGCCCGCACCGGCCCCTCATGGCCGGAAACGCCGGGCAGGGCGCAGAGCGTTTTTAGTCTCTCCAGCATAGAGCCTCCTCCCAGGGGCCGGTTTTCAGCCCCCGCAAAAAGCCGGTCAGCAGCTTTTGCACATTGGCCAGCGTTTCGAGGCTTAATACTTCTACGCCGGTGTGCATATACCTTAGCGGCACGGAAATCAGCCCCGTAGCCACGCCGCCCGCCTGCACGGCCATATCCCAGGCGTCCGTGCCCTTG
>CAZAZI010000211.1:0-3646 GCA_964489575.1 uncultured Oscillospiraceae bacterium
TCAGCCACCGCCGATGATGGGGGGATAGACGAATTCCGCATCGCCCTCCAGCACCTCGGAGCCATCCAGGGATACGTAGAAATGGCCCATGTAGGAGTTATTGGCCACGCCGTTCTCCTCTACCAGCTGGTTCCAATAGATGGAGTAGTAGGTTTCTCCCATGTATTCGGCCAGGCCTTCGCAGGCGTAGGTTTGCGGCCGGCCGGCCAGCACGTCGCCATAAACCTTGGCTGCAAGGGCTTCCGCCTTGGCAGCGCCGATGCCGCCCGCCGCATCCGCGGCCGAGGTATCCGCACCCAGGTACGTTACGCTGTCATCGTTCGTTACGGTCAAAGTGGGCACGGGCTCCAGGGTAGGCTCCGCCGTGGGCTCAGCTGTGGGTTCGGCGGTTGCGGCAACCGGAGCTGGGGGCTCCGTAGCCTGGGCGGCGGGCTCGGCCGCCGGCGCCGCGCAGGCCGCCAGCAACAGGGCCAAGGCCAGCGCCAGGGTGATAATCAAATGCTTCATAGGATATCCTCCGCTATGCGTCGCAGTCCAATACTAATTCTCAATCTTGTTCTTGGTTTTATAACACCATATTCCATATAGATTGTCAATAGCCGCGTCGATCCTATAGCAAAAAATTCATAAAGCGGCCCTAAATGGAGCCGCCGCGACACAATTCGAGTTGCCCTGTTAAGATTGCACCAGGTAGGCGTTAATGAATTCATCCAACTCGCCGTCCATTACGGCCTGGATGTTGCCATCCTCCACGCCGGTGCGGTGATCCTTGACCATGGTATAGGGCTGGAAAACATAGCTGCGGATCTGGCTGCCCCACTCGATGCGCTTCATCTCGCCCTTGATCTGGGCCATCTGCTCCTCGCGCTCGCGCTCCTGCAGCTCGACGAGCTTGCCTTTGAGCATGCGCATGGCCACCTCTTTGTTTTGCAGCTGGCTGCGCTCATTCTGGCATTGCACCACGATGCCCGTGGGTAGGTGGGTAAGGCGGATGGCGGAACTGGTCTTGTTTACGTGCTGGCCGCCAGCGCCGCTGGCGCGGTAGGTATCCACCCGCACATCGTCCATGTCGATTTCTACATCGTTCGTATCGTCGTCGAATATGGGCGTCACGTCCAGGGACGCAAAGGAGGTATGCCGCCTGCCCGAGGAATCGAAGGGAGACATGCGCACCAGCCTGTGCACCCCCTTTTCGGCCTTGAGGTAGCCATAGGCGCTGTCGCCCTGCACCTCAAGGGTGACGTTTTTGATGCCGGCTTCCTCGCCGTCCAGATAATCCAGCTCCTTCACGCTATAGCCTTTTTTCTCGCAATAGCGGCAATACATGCGGTAGAGCAGGGATACCCAATCCTGGGCCTCCGTGCCGCCCGCGCCCGCGTGCAGCGAGAGCACGGCGTTGCAGCCGTCGTAGGCGCCTTTGAGCAGGGTGCTCAGGCGCAGCGCCTCTACAGCCTTTTCAAAGGCCGTGTATTCGGCGGCGATCTCGGAGATCAGGCTCTCGTCATTTTCCTCCTCGGCCATCTCCATCAGCGTTGCCACATCATCCGCCGCCCTTTCTAAGCGGCGGTAGTTCGCAAGCTTGGCCGTGAGGGTCTTCATGCGCTGGTTGGCCTTGTTGGCCGCGTCGATATCGTCCCAAAAGCCCTCCCGGGCCATCTCTTCTTCCAGGCGCTCCTTCTCGGCTGTCAATCCAGCCAGGTCAAAGTGAGTCACCTGCCTCTTTGAGTATGTCGCTGGTGGCTTCCAGTTTCTGGCGGTATTCATCCAGTTGTACCAAAGTTCTCACTTCCTTTTATATAGAGATTCATATTTATTAAAGATAGGAAATCGTATTTTACGCGCCCTTGCCGCAGCAATGCTTATATTTTTTGCCGCTGCCGCAGGGGCAGGGGTCGTTACGGCCCGGCATTTTTTCCGCCCGCTTGGGCTGGCTGGGAAGGGAGCCGTCCCCCGCCGTTTCGATGGGCTTTGCCAGCTGCTCGCGGCGGGGCGCTTGCCCCGTGGTGAGGGCCACATGGTAGAGGCTGCGCACGGTCATCTCGCGGATGCCCTGCACCATTTCATCGAACATATCAAAGCCCGCGTTGCGGTAGGCAACCACAGGATCCTTCTGGCCGATGGCCTGTAAACCGATGCCCTGGCGGAGCTGATCCATGGCATCGATATGATCCATCCAATGCTCGTCTACAGCCCTTAGGAGCAGAACGCGCTCGATCTCCCGCATGTCCACAGCGCCGCCCAAGGCCTCGGTGGCCTTGGCAACCTCCGCCTCCTTGTTGGTATAGCCCTCGGCCGCGAGGGCCTGCATGGCCTCCTCCAGCTTAGCCGCATCGTTAATGGATTCGGCGGCCTTGCGGCAATCCAGCCCGGTGAGCTGGGCAAAATCCACACAAAGGCCCTTCACATCCCATTCCTCGGCGGGTAGGGAGGCCGGGCAATACTGGGCGCAGCGAAGCTGCACGCTCTCGGCCGCCATTTGCATAACGCTCTCGCGAATATCCTCGCCCATCAGCACCTTGCGGCGCTGGCCGTAGATGATCTCGCGCTGTCGGTTCATCACGTCGTCATATTGCAGCACGTTTTTGCGGATGTCGAAGTTGTGGGCTTCCACCCGCTTTTGCGCGCTCTCGATCTGCTTGGTCAAAAGGCCCACCTCAATGGGGATGTCATCCTCGGGCGTGAGCTTCTCGAGCAGGCCCTTGATGCGCTCGCCGCCGAAGCGCTGCATCAGATCATCCTCCATGGAGATGTAGAAACGGGTGGAGCCGGGATCGCCCTGGCGGCCCGCGCGGCCCCGCAGCTGGTTGTCGATGCGGCGGCTCTCGTGGCGCTCCGTGCCGATGATGTGCAGGCCGCCCACAGCCACCACCTGGTCGTGCTCCGCATCCGTATCCTTCTTATGGCGCTCGTAGGCCTCGGCATATTGCGCCCGCGCCTCCAAGATAGCCGGATCCCGCGTTTCCGCGTGCCCCGTGGCCTCTTCCAGCAATTCCGGCTCCATGCCCGCGCCCCGCAACTCCCGCCGGGCTAAAAATTCCGGGTTGCCGCCCAGCAGGATGTCCGTGCCGCGGCCGGCCATATTGGTGGCGATTGTCACGCTGCCGAACTTGCCCGCCTGGGCTACGATCTCGGCCTCGCGGGCATGCTGCTTGGCGTTGAGCACCACATGGTCTATGCCCCGGCGCTTGAGCATATCGGAAAGCTGCTCGCTCTTTTCTACGGAAATGGTGCCCACCAGAATGGGCTGGCCGCTCTTGTGAATCTCCACGATCTCGGCCACCACGGCCCTGAGCTTACCCGCGACGGTGGTGTAGACCACGTCGTTGTTATCCGCCCGGCAAAGGGGCTTGTTGGTGGGGATCTCCACCACATCCAGGTCGTAGATGGACTGAAACTCCTGCTCCTCGGTTTTGGCCGTGCCCGTCATGCCGGCCAGCTTTTGATACATGCGGAAGTAGTTCTGGAAGGTGATGGTGGCCAGGGTCTTGTTTTCCCGCTCCACCTTCACGCCTTCCTTGGCTTCCAGCGCCTGGTGCAAACCGTCGCTGTAGCGGCGGCCCAGCATCAGCCTGCCTGTGAATTCATCCACGATCAGCACCTGGTCATCCTGCACCACGTAGTCCTTATCCCGCTGGAAAAGGGCGTG
>CAZAZI010000212.1:0-3640 GCA_964489575.1 uncultured Oscillospiraceae bacterium
TACCACATTATTTTATTGGAACGCACTCTATTTTTGATGTTTACAGTAATAACATAACAATCAAAGGTTTAAAACTGACATCTTTTGCCCAAAATGGAATTTTATTGCATGAGTGTTCAAACTCTTTAATTGCAGAAAACATTATTTCTAATTATTCAATCAACTCTTCAAACACTCCTTACACCGGATTATTTATTAATGGTTGTCAAAATGTTGAAGTATATGGTAATAATATTGAAGTTGCTCTTGATGAAACTGTTGACGAAAAAACAAAATCATATGGAGTTTATTTATCAAAATCTTTTAATTGCACTATAGGCGGAACTGATACAAACTTAGCAAACACTATTAAAAATTGTAGAAATTATGGTGTTTTAGCAAGAGGTTCGCAAAATATAAAAATTTCAGGAAATATAATCTATGGCTCGGAAAAAGCAATATACTTAGATTCTTCAAACGACAATATACAGCCACCAGAAATTAGCGAATACACCAACGGAATTCTTTCAGGAACAGCTTTACCAAACAGTACAATAGAAGTTTTTGGAAGTACTGGGGCTGAAAATGCAAATGAATATTTAGCGAGTGTGATTGCTGATGAGAATGGAGATTGGGGAGTTGATATTTCTTCAGAATTAAAATATTTCATTTCTACACTAACCTCATCTTTAAACAACACTTCTATGTTGTCGAATTCTTTTATTAATCCAAGAACAACACAATTACTAGCAATGTTTCAAAATGCAGATTCAGTTGATCTTGACGACTTTTTGTACGCTAAAAAAATCAATGGTGCAATAAAATATCAATTTAATGTTATGCAAGTTGATTCTGGAGTTAACCAAATAATAACAAAAGACGTGAATTTCATTAGTTTACTCGAACTTGAAAACAATGAAGCTTATTATGATAAAGAGTATAAAATAAAAGTGAGGGCAATTTTTGAAGAGGATACTGCAGAATGGGGTAATATATCTACATTAAAAACTATTGAAAGTCAAATATATGAATATGGAAAAATAATATTAAGAACAAATCAAGGTGCTGATGGTATAATAAGTCCATATAATAATGAAGGAGAAATTGTACCAGTATTTACAGAAAGTTTTGCAGAAATAAATCAGCACTTAAAAGTTAGCAAAATTGAAAGAACATTTGGCTTACTTCTATCTAAATTGCCTGATTTATATAATATTTATACTATAGAGTTCGAACAGAGTTTTTCAACTGACAGTATTTTGACCTATTTTAATGATACTATCAATTTTCAATATGTTGAAAGAGTACCTATTTTTAAAATCTTAGCAACTGGTGACGACCCAAGTTTTCAAGATAACACACAATGGCATCTGCTACAGGAGCATCTTAATGCTATGGAAACTTGGGCTGAACTACCTGATAACAATAACTTTGTTACAATTGCCATAGTTGATGATGCCGTTAGATTAGATCATATAGATTTAGCTGACAATATTTATATTGACACAAGAGAGCTAAGCCCTGAGGTAGTTAATGACATATTAACTTACTATGATTATAACGATAATAACTTCATTGATGCTAATGAATTTGTTGCTTACTGTAAATCAATTTATACACCGATTAATAATTTAGTTGATGTATATACTTATCGAGATTACTTGCCAACAATTTATACTAACACCGATGGTAATGGCAATAGCATTAACGATGACATTTTTGGTTATGATGTAGCTGATGAAGATTTACTTGCACAACCAGTAATTTATGATTTTGGAACAAATTTTTTCCATGGTACTCATGTTGCAGGTATAGCAGCAGGTGTTACTAGTAATGCTGAAGGCGTAGCGTCCTTGTCTAACAATAAAGCTAAGATAATTCCTGTAAAAATTAAAAAAAATAACAACACAAATCCTTTATCCTTTAATGCACCATATGAGGGAATAATGTATGCAATTTCGGTAAATTCAGATATAGTAAATTTGTCAATAGGTGTAAATCCTGTAGTTGTTAACATAAATGCTTTAAAAAATCTTATTACATCAGCTTTTAATAATCTTGGAATAGTATTTATTGCTGCAAGTGGTAATACTGCTTCTGGGTTAGAACCGCCTTCATATTTTGAAAACGTAGTTTCGGTTGGTGCAACTAATCAGAACAAATTAGTATCTGAATTTTCAAATTTTGGACCTGGTCTTGATTTTTTTGCTCCAGGCTCTGATATTTACAGCACATCAAGCAGTAATTCCGCACCTTACAAGTTGCACTCAGGTACTTCTATGGCATGTCCTCAGATTACTGCATTATGGGCACTTTTAAAGTCAATTAACCCTAATGCAACTTTTGATGAAATATACAATTGCATTGCATCAACTTGCATTATTCCTGAAAACTGGAACACAGATTGTAACCAAGCACCTGGTAATATGCCATGGTCTAACAGTGTTAGTAAGCACGGTATAATAAACCCTAAAGAGGCTGTTTTATGCTTTAAACAACTTCAACCAGTTGCAATGTACGAATATACGGAAAGTACTTTTTGCCCAGATCCTGATGTGGCATTTCATTTCTATTCTACATCAAGTGGTGGTCCTATCACTTCAGACATGGGAGTTTTGTGGTCTTGTGAACAAGAAGGAGTTCAATTTAGCTCTCCAAATGATTTAAACACTACTATTTCCTTTCCTTCTGAAAACACATATACAATTGTATTTACTATTTATGATATAATAACAAATGAAACAATAAGTCAGTATCAAGAAGATATAATCGTGACCTTTCCAAGTGTAGAAATAAATAACACAGATAACTTTAGGTCATGCAAAGGTTTTGAGGTTTCAGTATTTTTAACTTTTTCAGGCACTCCTCCATTTAAATTTACTTATACTTATGATGGTGAGTATCATCATGAGATTGATAATGTACAAACTCACGATTATACATTATTTATTAGTGGTTCGGAAGAATTAAATACAGGTTCATATGAATTAAAGATATTAAAAGTTGGGGACAACTTCTGTATCAATGACGAAGAAACTTTCGCCACTCCATTTCAAATCATTGATTGCGACTTATGCTCAAAAAAACATAACAGTATTATTACTTGGCAAAAAGGTCGGTTCCTATTTAATAACGATTTTGTAGGACAATACTCATCACAATTTCCAACTGCATATGCTGAGTCATCTTGTGCTATTACAAATGAAAATCAAGAACCTTTATTGTTATTGAAAGGGGATTACCTATATAATCTAAAAATTTCAAGCAATTATTTGGTATCAAGTTCAACGTTTGGAGAATCTTCTAAAGAAGGTAGCTTAATTTTACCTCACGATACTGGAAATCCAGATTTATATTACGCTTTAGTAGTTGCTGATTACGGTAGTCCGTTCACAGAATCTTTACGATATTATATAATTGATGTAAAAGACCCTAATGACATGTTGCTTGTAAATACAGAAACCGTTTCAAATTTTGATGAAGAAGTAATAGTTGCTTGTGAAATAAGCGATGACTATGGCTACTGGATTTTAACAAATACCAGACACCCAGAACTCTCGACAATAAGTTCTAATATATTAAACCTCTATAAATTGCAAAATAATGACTTAAAATTTGTTGGAACAATTAATATCCAATATTTAAACACTGCTTCCCACAT
>CAZAZI010000213.1:0-3625 GCA_964489575.1 uncultured Oscillospiraceae bacterium
TCCACTTGCCGCCCGCGATGCGCTTCATGATGGCGGTATCATTGGCGGTGATGGGTTCGCTATCCGCATGGTACCAGCCGCCAAAGCGCCGGGCGCGGAAGCTGAGGCCGGTCTTTACATCCGTAATGGTAAACTTGGCCCCCTTATGCAGCCAATCCGAACCGCCCTTGAACCAATTGAGCAGGAGCACCTTACCCTTGAGCTGGGTGTAGGTGGCGGTCTCCTTTTGGAGCTTATTGGTGCTGTCGTAAATGGAATTAAGGGTTTCCGCGCCGGCCACGCCATCCGCGCTGCTAAGCCCGGCGGCCTGCTGATATTCCACCACGGCCTTGCGGGTGGCGCTCGAATAGGTGCCGGTCAGGGCGTCGTTGCCCAGGAACCCCCGGCGGTTCAGCTCCTTTTGCAGCTTTTCCACCTCTTCGCCTTCCATGCCCTGCTTGAGCATGCTGGCCGAGGCCATGGAGGCGGTGGTCATGGTCAAATGCTTGCGGTGCACATAGCCGGCCTGGTCGCTGGCGCTGACGAAATACCATTCGCCCACGATCCGCTTAACCCGCACGCCTTGGCCCGCGGCCAGCGGCTGCACGACGTAGGTGTTCTCATCCGGGCCGCCGCGAAGGGCCGCCCCGTCATCGAGCACATAGGCGCCCCGGCTGCCGCCGCTTTGGATGAAAATATAGTCCTGCCGTACATAACCCACCGTTTCATCCGGCAGCATCACCCGGTACCAGCTGCCCGACTGTGCCAGCACCTCCGCTTCGCTCCCAAGAGAAAGCTCCCTGAGGGCATTGGAATCCTTATCCGCCCGTTCTCTAAGCTTTACGCCCTCGGCGGTAATGGTGCCGGATTCCGCATTCGCCAGGGCCGGGGCCAGCAGCGAAATTGCCGCCAGGGCAATGGCCGCCAGGCGGCGCAAAATCGGTATACGCATAGCTCTCCCCTCTTTGTTTATGTTTTTATGCGCCCACAGGCGGGTAGGCGTCCCGCAGGGCATTATAGGTATACTGCAACTCCTCCATGGCGCGCAGGATGGTGCCGGCCGCGCTGTAGTTGAGGTGGTTTTGCAGCTCGTTCAGGTATTGCAGCAAGGTATTGCGATCCGGCTCCGGCAGGGTTTGCACGTTGGTCAGGTAGTTGCTCACCTCAAAAATCAGCGAACGGGCCTGCGTGCGCGCGGCCTCGACGTCGCCTTCCCCGCCCTGCTGTATCCAATAGGGCGTATGTACCGTGCACAGGGTGCCGCCCGTGCCCGCAGCCGTGCCCTCGTAGGTTTCGGAGGAGGCGTTGATGAAAAGGGCGTTGGGGATATATTGCCTAAGCAGCTCCTGATCGACGTCCGCATACATGGAGTCATTGAAGATCAGCACCACGCCGGCCGTGCTGTTTACCACCGGGCAATAGGCCGAGGCGGGCTGGCCGGATTCGGCGCAGATATTGGAGACCGTGTGCATATCGCAAAAGGCTACCGGCTCCGTGCCCTCGGCGAACCAATCCGTAACGGGCAGGTGGCCCGCGCTATCCGCATAGCAGGCATCCGTAGCCAGCAGGCCGCTCACCGAGCAGACCGTGGCCTTGACCAGGCCCAGCTCCGCGGGGGATTCGTCAATGATGGGCTTATCTACCAAGCCCTCGTGGATATCCTTCATAAAGGCCTGCCATAGGGGGGCCGCGTACGCGCCGCCCGTAGGCTTGCCCTTAAGCTTATATTGGGTGTAGAAATCGTGGCCGATCCATACCGTGGCGCTGTAGTATGGCGTAAGGCCCGAAAAGCATACGCTGGAATAATCCGAGTTGGTGCCGGTTTTGCCGGCCACGGTCATGCCGCTGATCCTGGCCTTGGTACCGGTGCCGCTCTCCACGGCATTGGTAAGGATATCCACCAGCATATAGGCTGTGGAGCCTTTGAACACGCTGCGCTTGACCCGCACGCTTTGTGCGTCGAGGATGGTTTTGCCGTTATCGTCCACCACGCGGGTAAAGGAGAGAGGCTCCAGGTATTCCCCGCTGTTGCCAATGGCCCCGAAGGCCGCCGCCATCTCGATGGGGGTAATGTCCGTGGTGCCCAGGGCCAGGCCGCTGCCCGTGGCGCTCACCCGGCTCTTGTCTATACCCAGGTTCGCCAGGTATTCCGCGCCCTTGGGAATGCTCACATGCTCGAGCAGCGTGCGGGCCGCCGCCACGTTGAGCGATTGCACCACGCCCGTTCGCAGGGTGAGCGGGCCGATGTATTTTTCGCTGCCCACGTACGGGTAACCCTTTTCGCTATCCCAGCCCTGGATAGGCGAGGGGAAGTTTTTAAGGATCGTGGCCGGCGAAGCTCCCAGATCGAGTGCCGGGCCATAGACGCCCAAGGGCTTGATGGAGGAGCCCACCTCCATGGCGTTGGTCGCCCGGTTGGTTCCCTTTTGGATCACCGGCTCCTCGCGGCCGCCGATGATGGCCCTTAGCTCGCCCGTGCGGTAATCCAGCACCACGGCGGCCACCTGCGGCTCAATGGTTTCGATGGTGGTGCGGTTTTCCAGCGTTTCTACCCGCACGGAGGCGGACGGATCGGAAAGCTCGGGGTATTTATCCCAGGTGCGCACGGTTTCCTGCACGGCGTTTTGAATATCCGTATCCACCGTGAGGTAGATGTGATAGCCGCCTGTTCGCAGCTCCGTTTCCAGCGCCGCCCGGTTCGCCTTGGTGTCGAGCATGTTGCGCTGGGCCAGCAGGTGTGTTATCACATCGCGCACGGCGTACTCCACAAAGTAGGGCATTTGGTAAAGCTGGTTGTTGGCGGATTCCTCGATCACCGTTACGGTGTCGTTAAGGGCCGCCTCGTACTGTTCCTTGGTGATGAAGCCGCCCTCGTACATAGCCAGCAGCACCACGTTGGTGCGCCTATCCGTTACGTACATTTGGTTATCGTTGTCGAGAGAATAGCGATACTGCGCCTCGGTGATACCGCCGGAATCATAGAGCTCCTTTAACTCGTCCCGCTTGGCCTGGGTGAGGTTGCGCTTATAGGTATTGAGGCGGGGGTTGGTGTTATAGGGCTTTTGTACAAGCCCCGCCAGCATGGCGCACTCCCGGATGGTAAGCTCCTTCATTTCCTTGCCGAAATAATCCATGGCCGCGGTTTTGAAGCCATAGTTGGAGCCGCCCAGGCCCACGTCGTTCATATAGGAAGTCAATATTTGATCTTTGGAGAATACGTTCTCCAGCTCCACCGCCAGGTAGGCCTCCTTGAGCTTGCGCTTGTAGCTCTGCTCGCTGGAGAGGATCTTATTCTTAATCAGCTGCTGGGTGAGCGTGCTGCCGCCGTGGGTATCGGCATTGCGCAATGTGTTGACCACAGCGGAGAAAAGGCGCTTGTAATCCACGCCGTCGTGCTTATAGAAGCGAACATCCTCAATGGCGATGAGGGCGTTCTTGAGCATATCGGGAATCTCGTCCGCATCCGCCCAGTCGCGGTATTCCATGCCCGCGAAGGTTGTGATGAGCTGGCCGTCTTTATCGTAAATATAAGAAGTTTTATCGCTTTTTGTGATTTGGGAGGTATCCAGCTCCGGCGTGGTATCGATATACGCCTTGGCCACGCCCATCATCAGGCCCATGCCCGCGCAGCCAAGGAGCACCACCA
>CAZAZI010000214.1:0-3549 GCA_964489575.1 uncultured Oscillospiraceae bacterium
TGGTGAGGATGTGGCGGAAGGAGGGCGTGGGGTGGAATGTAAAGCCGTGGCGGGCGGTCGCCTGGGCAAAGGCCGGCTCCGCCAGCAAATAGCGCAGAAGGGCCATGGAGGTTTCTCCATCGATGGAGCCGGCGCTGTGCGAGAGGATGCGGCGACGGCCAAAATCCCCTTCCTCCTCCGAGAGGGCGATCATATTGCAGCGGAAGGAAACCTCGCCTTCTTTGAGGAAAACGCCGCAGCCCGCCGCTTCTAAAGGCGAGCGGCCATGGAAATACGCGCGCGGGTCATAGCTGAAAATCGAGAGGATACCCGGGTCGCTGCCAGGCGCAATGCCCTCGGGAATGGTGCGTACAGTCCCTTGCTCGCCCTGGGCGCAGAGGCCGTCCATACAGGGGGTTCGGGCTGCCTCCAGGGGCGTTTTGCCCCCGAGCTGCGCCAAAGGGTTTTCCGCCATGCCGTCGCCGATGACCAAAAGATATTTCACGCCTTGCCTCCTCTTTGCGCTTCCCGCGCGGGATATATACATTTAGGATAGCGTTTCCCGGCCCATTATGCAAGCCATTGTCTTGGGCGGCCCTGCCGTGATATACTACAACGATCCGGGCTCGCGTCCGGGTATATATAGGCTTATGCGCCGGAACGGGGATGATATAAATTGAAGCTGCGGGAAAGATGGTTTGGGGATAAGGCGTTCTATAAGCGTGTGCTGGCCATCGCGCTGCCCATCCTCGTGCAAAACACCATTACCAACATCGTAAACATGGCGGATAATGTGATGGTCGGCCTTCTCGGTACGGACCCTATGAACGGCGTGGCCATCGTTAATCAGCTCCTGTTCGTGTTCAACATCAGCATCTTTGGCGGCGTGTCCGGCGCGGGCATTTTCGGCGCGCAGTATTTTGGCCGCGAGGATTACGAGGGCATGCGGGATACCTTCCGCTTCAAGCTTTTGTGCTGCGCCCTAATCGCGGCCCTGGGCCTGGGGACGTTCCTTTTTTGGGATACGCCCCTGATCTCTCTTTTCCTGCACGAGGGCAGCCAAACCGGGGATATCGCCGCCACCTTGGCCTATGCCAGGGAGTACCTCGGCATTATGCTCTTTGGCCTGGCGCCTTTCGCCCTCTCGCAATCTTATGCGAGCACGCTTAGGGAGGCGGGCCGCACGACCGTGCCCATGAACGCCTCTACCATTGCGGTGGTGCTGGATACGGCTCTAAGCTTTGCGCTCATCTATGGCAAGCTGGGCTTCCCGGCGCTGGGCGTGCGGGGCGCGGCCCTCGCTACGGTGACCGCCCGCTTTGTGGAGTGCATCATCATGGTGTGGTGGACGCACGCCCACGAGGATATTTGCCCCTTCGCCATCGGCCTCTACAAAAAGCTTACCATCCCCTGGCCGCTAGCCCGGAATATTCTGCTGCGCGGCACGCCGCTGCTGGTAAACGAAATGCTCTGGTCTTTGGGCATGACGGTTCTGGCCCACTGTTATTCCCTGCGCGGCCTTGCTTCGGTAGCGGGCTATAATATCACCGCCACGGTGACCAATCTTTTCAACGTGGTGCACTTTGCCATCGGCGGCTCCATCGCCATCATCGTGGGCAACCTATTGGGCGCGGGCAAGATGGAGGAGGCCAGGCGCACGGATACCCGGTTGATCGTGTTTTCCGTGCTGGCCAGCCTGGGTGTGGCCGTGAGTATGGCCGCCGCTTCGCCCCTTTTCCCCATGATCTACAATACGACCGACGAGGTGCGCCGCCTCGCCCGGGATTTTTTGCTGATCTCCGCCGTGGCCCTGCCACTGCACGCCTTTTTGCACGCGGCCTATTATACCCTGCGCTCCGGCGGCAAAACGGTGCTCACCTTTATCTTTGACAGCGGCTTCGTTTGGGCTGCCTGCATTCCGGTGGCCTGGGTTCTCGCCCATTATACCGGCCTGCCCATCCGCCCCCTCTACGCCCTGGTGCAGGCGGTGGATGTGCTCAAATGCCTGCTGGGCTACCTGTTCGTGCGAAGCGATATCTGGCTCAATAACATCGTGGCCGAGCAAGGCGGATAAGCGCCCCGCGCGCCCCCGGAACAGGATTTTTGACGGCCCGCCGGCCGTCTTCTTTGTTTTAATTTTATCCGCGAAATGGATACAAAAAACCGGGCGTGTCCGCCGATTGATGATTGTCTGACAAAAATGAGAGGGGATACTTTTCAAGGAAAGGTATATGTGATAAACTTAACGGGGTAAAACGCGGTTATATGCGGTTATATATATAGAAGCAAAAACCCGGCAAAAGCCGCCGTTAAAAAGCATCACCGCTAAACAAGCAAGGAGGATATATTCATGTCGAATGAAACGAGCGCGCGTGTAGAGGGCTACAAGCAGTTGGATGAGGTCATCCGCCAATGGAAGGGCGAGCCCGGCGGCCTGCTGCCCGTCATGCAGCAGGCGCAGAGCATCATCGGCTGCGTAGATGAGGAGGTGCAAAACTATATCTCCGAGGCGATGGAAGTTCCCGTAACCGATATCTACGGCATCGCTACCTTCTACTCCCTCTTCACCCTGGAGCCCAAGGGCAAATACGCCGTGGGCCTTTGCCTGGGTACCGCGTGCTATGTGAAGGGTTCCCAGCTGGTGCTGGACGCGCTGCAAAAGGTTCTGGGCGGCGTTGAAGTGGGCAAAACCACGTCCGACGGGCTCTTTACGCTGGATGCCACCCGCTGCATCGGCTGCTGCGGCCTGGCCCCGGCCATGATGATCAACGGCGAGGTCTATGGCCGCCTGGTTCCCGAAGATATTCCCGGCATCATTGAAAAATATCGCCAGCTGGGTTGATCGTTCAGAAAGGAACAGCATGAAATTAGCGCGCATGGCGGAGATCCTCGGGGCCGAGGTTATCTGCGGGCACGAAAAACTGGATATGGATATCCGCGTGGCTGTGGCCAGCGATATGATGAGCGATGTGTTGGCCAACACGGATGGGGGCCAGGTTCTTCTTTCAGGCTTGTGCACGGTGCACACCGTGGTCACGGCGCATATATTGGATTTGGACGCCATCATATTCGTACGGGGCAAAACGCCCACGGCAGAGATGATCGAATTGGCTGCGCAGGATGGCATCGCCCTTTTGCGCACGTATTGCACCATGTATACCGCCTGTGGCGAGCTGTATAAAAACGGCTTGGCCGGGAGCCGGAGAATCGATGTATAGCGATGCTTAATGGAGAACAAGAAACCTTCCAGGAAACGCGCCGGATCGAAGCGGGGAATTTCGCCGCGGCCGGCCAGATCGCCGCTTCCTTCAAGAATACGCTGCGTAAGCTGGGCGTCGCCTCCCCTGTGGTGCGCCGGGTTGCCATCGCCTCCTATGAGGCGGAGATCAACCTGGCCATCCATTCGTGGGGCGGCTTCATGCGCATCAGCATTTACCCGGATAAAATTCATCTTTTAACGGAAGATGTGGGGCCCGGCATCGCCGATATCGAGCTGGCCATGCAGGAGGGCTATTCCACAGCTTCCGAGGAGGTGCGCATGCTGGGCTTTGGCGCGGGCATGGGCATGCC
>CAZAZI010000215.1:0-3505 GCA_964489575.1 uncultured Oscillospiraceae bacterium
ACATAAAATGTTAACAAATGTGCCATGGCCTTGTGTTTGGCCGTATTTGCTGTATTATATACAAAGTGCGAAAATTCGCTCCTGCGGTTTATCAATTAAAGAATGAACAGGAAAGGGAGAACATGAGCAACAACCACAATGACGAGCGCGTACCCATCCCCGGTGAAGCCGCAGCGGACGAGGTGCTGGATAAAATCGTGGAGGCCGAGATCGCGGCAGCCGGCAGCGCACCCGCCGCGGATGCGCCCATGGAGCCGGAAGCGCCGAAAAAGACGCGTAAGGCCGCCAAGGAAAAGAAGCCGAAGAAACCAAAAAAACCCTGGACGAAGAAACGCGTGATCACCCTGGCGGTGATCGTCGTGCTGGCGTTGCTGCTTGCTTATGCCTGCGTGGCCGCCCCCATCATTGCGGCCAGCGTGGCCCGCTCACAGGTATCGGCGGCCCTGGGCGTTACCACCCTTAGCTCCCGGGAGATCGTTACCGCCATCAGCGCCACCGGAACCGTGGAGAGTGCGGATAAGCACTATGTTTATCCTACCACAGCCGCCTATTCCGTGATGCAAGTGCCCGTGGAAGTAGGCGATGTGGTGCGGGAAGGGGATATCCTCTGCCTGCTGGACGACAGCTCCATTCAAGATCAGATCGCCAGCAGCGAGCTTTCCCTCACCCAAAGCGAGAAATCAGCCAACCAGCAGGTGAAGACCGCGCGGGACAGCTATAACGCCTTACAGGATACCATCCAGGATGGTACCAACAGTACCCTCATCAGCGCCCAGGCGCAGGCAAATTCCGCCTATGGCACGTACCTCTCCGCAGTGGATGCCTACAATAACTATGCCAACTCCAGCGAGATGAGCGCGGCGCACGATGCAAAGAACGCGGCAAAGCAGGCTTTAGCCGATAAGGAGCTTGCCGTTACAGAGGCAAACGCTGAAGTAACCGCGGCAAAGGATGCAATGGCTAACCCGAATGATCCGGGCGACCCGGGTTTTCCGGCGCTTCAGACGGCTGAAGCGAACCTTCAGGCAGCCAAGGACGCTCGCGACGCGACGGCAACGGCCTACCAAAACGCTTCCTCGGCCTACGATACGCTTTCGGGCAAGCTTTCGTCCATGTCCATTTCCATTGACACGGCGTATAACGCCTACCTCCTGGCCCTCCAAAATGTGGATGCAGCCGTAGCCTCTGTGGAAACGCAGATCGAGAGCAGCAAAAACCAGCTAAGCAGCACCAAGATCAGCGCGGAAACAGCGAGTAAGACCAAGGACCTGACCTTGGAGCAGCTCGAGGGCTCCCTTTCGGATGCCATCGTGCGCGCGCCCGCCTCGGGCACCATCACGGCCGTATACGCCACGGTGGGCGGCCCCGGCTCCGGGTTGATGTTCGTGATCGAGGATGTGGATGACCTGATTGTGAAAACCACGGTCAAGGCATTCGACGTGGGCGCCGTGAAGCCCGGCTTGCCCGTGACCATCAAGAGCGACGCCACAGGCGAGGATGTATACGACGGCGCGCTCACCTTCATCGCTCCGGCCACGCAGAAAACCGCCATGGGCGATACCAACGCCGCCAGCGAGGTGTTTGACGCGGAGGTAGCCGTATCCAGCAAAAGTACGGGCCTGCGCATTGGCATGAGCGTCCGCCTCAACTATATCGTAGAAAAGCAGGAAAGCGTGCTGGCCGTGCCGTATGACGCGGTGTATACCAACGCTTCCGGCCAGGATTGCGTGCTGGCCGCCCTTGATAACGGCAAGGGCAAGCACGTGCTTGCGGAAATGCCGGTTACCTTGGGCATTGAGAGCGACCTCGATGTGGTCATCTCCGGCGAGGGCATCGTAGAAGGCCTGCGCATCCTCAACGAGCCGGAGGGCCGGCTGCCGGGTGAAGTAATCACCCTGGTATAAGGGGGAGCCATGGCAAATATCATCAACATGCGCGGCATCATCAAACGCTTTTATATCGGCCAGCCCAATGAGCTGGAAATCCTCCACGGCATCGATCTGGACGTAGCCGAGGGGGAGTTCATCTCCATCGTGGGCGCATCGGGCAGCGGCAAAAGCACGCTGATGAACATCATCGGCGCGCTGGATCGGGCCACCAGCGGCGACTACCTGCTGGACGGCACGGATATAGCCGCGGCGGAGGATAGCGAGCTTTCCGCCATCCGCTGCGGCAAGGTGGGCTTCGTATTTCAGAATTTTAACCTCATTCCCCGCACGAACGCGCTCAAAAACGTGGAGCTGCCTATGATGTACGCGGGCCTCTCCCAGCGGGCGCGCACGGCGCGGGCGCAGGAATTGATGGCCCTGGTGGAAATGGACGACCGCATGTTCCACCAGCCCAACGAGCTTAGCGGCGGCCAGAAGCAGCGCGTAGCCATTGCCCGTGCCATGGCCAACGACCCGGCCATCATCCTGGCGGATGAGCCCACCGGCGCGCTGGATTCCAAAACGGGCAGGTTGGTGATGGATATCTTCCACCAGCTCAACCGGAAACAAGGCAAAACCGTAGTACTCATCACCCACAACCGGGAGCTGGCTAAAGAAACGGGGCGCGTCGTCACCATGCGGGACGGCATGCTCTACGAGGAGGCGTAGCCATGGGCTTGGATATAGGCGAAAACATACGCCTGGCCTGGGAAGGCCTTCGGGCGAACAAGATGCGGGCGCTTCTGACCATGCTGGGCATCATCATCGGTATTGGCTCGGTGATCGGCATCCTCACGGTGGGCGAGGGCCTTTCGGCCAATATCACCGGCGAGATGGCCGCCATGGGCGCGGGCAACGTAACCATCTATTTCAAGGAGCGGGATAACGAATTCAACGACAACTCGCCCATTGCCCAGCAGGCTTTCGGCATGCCCGAGGATGATTATTTTACGGACGAGATGTTTACGGCCCTGATGGCGCGCTATCCCAATGCCGTGACCAGGATGGCCCTGCTGGAGATGATGCCGGGCGGCCAGGTAAAAAAGGGCCGGGATTATGCCAACGTCAGCGTATACGGCGTAAACGAGAACTACCTGCCCATGAACGACATCGAGCTGCTCACCGGCCGCAATATCCGCGCTAAGGATAACGAGGGTACCCGCAACGTGGCCGTGATATCCGATAAACTGGTGAACAATATGTTCGGCGGCGACCCGGAGGCGGCCCTGGGCCAGGAAGTGCAGGCTACGCTGGGCAGCGATATTTATACCTTCGCAGTCGTGGGCGTTTATAAATACGAGCAGAATGTTATGATGGGCATGATGTCCTCCTCCTCGGAAAAGGATATCACCACCGAGCTGTACATCCCCATCAACACGGCCAAGCGCTACAACGGCACCCGCATGGGCTATTATGAATACGCCATCGCCGGCGTTACGGGGGATAGCCGGGTGGCCTCCGCGCAGATCGAGGATTTCCTCAGCCGTTATTATGTGGATAACGAGGATTATAGCGCGGCGGCCATGTCTATGGAATCCGTTACCGATATGGTCTCCTCCATGATGAACACCCTAAGC
>CAZAZI010000216.1:0-3479 GCA_964489575.1 uncultured Oscillospiraceae bacterium
TCATGCCATTCATTCCACATCTTCATCTCGCCGAATGTTAATCTTGTAATTTCAGAGATGGGCTGTCTCCTATAAAATAGATTCCCCATCCACTGCCACATTCGGCCTATGGTTGCAAAAAAATTGCACCGAGTACCTCAGCAAGCCCCAAGTCTACACCTTTGAGTTTGCTGATTGCACCCTCTCCAAGTTCTGATGTACTGCCAAGTACCGCATATATTCTGCCGTAAAAATCGTTAGGGTCTTTCCCTGCCATTGCTTTTTTTGCAAAGCCATTTATTTCTTTATACTGAATAACAGTATCGCTGTCCCTGAGATGTTGTTTTATTATTATGCCATCCGACGTATCAACTTCAAGACGTTTCATCCTTGCCGCTTTTATCAATCTGTCAAAATTCTGCTGAATGAATTTTTTCTGCTCTTTGTCCTCAATGTCGTCAATGTCAATTTCATAATAGTCAAAAATCTTACTGACTATTCCCTTTGCCGCCTCTTTTGATAAATCATATTTGCTGTCTTCATCTTTTCCAAATAACATTTTTTTAATCTCCTTAAGATTTTATTAAATTTATTATATAACATTTTCACCTAACATTAAAAACCCTGCGAACGGGAAAATTATTTCTCATCATTCCTGGATATGTTATTTTTACAAATCCTGATTTTTCCAATTTTACCGCCTCGTCAAAATCTAAAATGCTGATTTCGCCTTGTCTCAAATTCCTATTCTCCCTGACAGGTTTTAATACAAGTACGCTGATTTTATTTTGTATTTTAGGGCTGTTGTTGTCAACACTTTTTCCATGTCCTTTTCCTTTTTGTGCTTTTGCAATTACTAAATTTTCAATCCAGTTAATTGGTAAAACCTGAATTAAATATCTGGTGTAATAATGATCTCCGCCTTTGTTTGACCACCATTTTCCCGAGTGTTTATATTTAGTGCTTACAAAAAAACATTCAGTCTGGAAAGATTGACGCTGTCCCCAATTTTTAGGAAAAACTTCATTATCCCATCTTATGACCTTTCCTACATTTATATGATCTTCTTTTGAGTTTTTAACGAGCGTTTCAATCACATTTTCATTGATATACTCATCATCATCATCAAGGAAACAGAAAAAGCCCTCATCTGATGGAATACTCTCCAATAACCTATTACAATATAAATTATAAGGGGCGCCCCCGATTGACGGGGGGTATTTATGCCCCTTTATAATTATATCGCCTGTCACATACTCATCCCGTGGGTCATCGGTGTGTACAATGGTTATAATATTAGGGTAAGTCTGTTTTTTTACAGACTCCATACACCTTTCAAACATTGCACGCCGTCGGCTTGTACGGATTAGTATGTAAACAGGTTTATTCATAACCTTTAAGCCGTGAACGCTGTCCAGTCATTAGTCGGTATAAGCGTAACCGACGCCTGACCGTTTTCAGATTCATAGTTCTCAAAAAAGACTCTGCCTGATGCTTTATAAGTGGAAGTGTCTGCAAGTTCAAGGGACATTGTAACATCTGCTAAACCGTCTGAAATGTCCTTGAGTGATTCCATTTCTGCAGGGGTGACGCCAAGTGTCAAGCCCTCAATGGTTTGCACCCTTTTAGTCATCTTCTGCAGAGTCCTTCCGCTTGTTGGTATACCCTCTCTCTCATATTTTGACCGGTTAAAGGTCACATTTGAATCGGCCATTACATCAAAAGATATACCATTAAGAACCGCCTTTCTAATTGTTCCTACTGCGCTCATTATTCACCTCCTGCGGTCAAGACTGCTATTGACGTGTCAAATACAATCTCAGAATTATAAATACCGCCCTCACCTGAGAGAATGACAGGAAAGGTAATATCAAAACCTGAAAGTCCGGCTCTTAATGTGACCTTATCCCCTTTCTGTAATTCTGCTTTTGTGTAATCCGCTGTATATAACCACGCATTACCTGCGAAAACATCTGCAAGCGCTACAAGGTCATCAAGTACCGCGTCTACGTCCCGGGCTTTCTGTCTGCTGTTTACGTTCGCTACTGCTGTCACATCCTGAACAATAGATATACCTTTCCATTTATCCCTTTCAAAATTCAGTCTATAATTATTGAGTAAATTCTGAATTATTGAGATATTCCGGAATGCTCTATACCCGTTTGATTCAGGCGCCACATCTTCAGGTCTGTAAAAAGTGATTACATTCTGCAGAGTTACTACTCCATTTTTTACAAGGGTTGTACCTACTCCGCCCTTTACTGCCTGATCTCTGTTGTCATAATCGTTAGTCCATCGGTCTGCAATAGCGCCGATACTCACACCGGTTAGAACCTTGTCAATATAGCCTTCCTCTGCTCTTATTGAGTTGGTAACTGCTATCAGTCCGATTGCCTGAGCCGCTATTTCCTGCGGGTGACTATAGGAACCTGGAACAGCTATCACACCGTTAGTTCTGTCAAATCTGCGCAAGTCCGCCGCATCAAGTAAATCAGATAGACCATATTCAATACCGGCATTTACATCACCTATTAACGATCTGAACGGGCGTGCCACTTCTTTTTTATAGTTGCCTATAAAAGTATTTCCGGCGCCGTTGTAATTTGAGAGTTTATCAAGGGTTCCAGTGTCCCATCCGTAACCGTGAATAACATTTGTAAAAAACTTTTCGTTCTGACCGTCCCCTGTACCGAGTGAGTCAAGGGCTGTTTGAACATCCGGAACGCCTGCACCGCCTGACATTTCAGTAATTACTACCGCCACGCCTGCAGGGAGTTCATCTGTTGCGCCAAGATTTACAGCAAGGGATATGTCATTTCCCCACGGGCCTTCGCTTTTTGAGGTGATAGTTACCGTTCCCGCCGCATTAACAGCAGTTACCGGCAATTCATCATTTAAAGAAATTGCATATGCAAGGGCTTCACCGATTATATCGGCAGTATCTCCACTTGCAACATTCACGCTTACAAGTTCATTTGCAATGTAAACAGATAATACCCCCGCCGCTGTCGCGGGGCCTGTTATTGCAAAACTACCGTCTGCCTGACTGCCTGTTTCAGCCTGCGGAATTATCCATGTTTCAACTTTACCGCCCTTAAATGCGGCCCTTGCAAGCCTGTGAAGCATAAAACCAAAACCGGTCAATGCCCCTGCCTGCTCTGCTGAAAATATTCTAATAGGTTCATTTAGATCAAGACTCGCCTCTTTGAGCGGGTCTACTGTCCCTATAATTACGTTCTTTTGTGCTATCACTTGAGCGGAAACGGCAAACTGCTCATTACGAACGCCGACGCCGTTAATCGCGGCAAGTGATGACGGAGTTATAGTCATTATTTGACCTCCTTATGTATTGTCATTCTCAACTATGATTCCTGTTGAGCTTCCGCCGTCAACCGGCGTTTCAGAATTAAAGATAACTGTATCAGGTGTGTTTCCTAAATCCCCCTGAACAGATTCCATAACCCTGCAAGTATATCTGAGGTTTGCCGTTTTTACAAGCA
>CAZAZI010000217.1:0-3470 GCA_964489575.1 uncultured Oscillospiraceae bacterium
CCCGTGCGCCGCAAGCAGGGCATGTTCCGCTACCAGGCCCTTTTGAAGCTGGCCCGCACCGCCCAGGCCGGGGCGGCGCTTAAGGCGGCCTATGCCTATGCCGCGGCCCACAGGGGCGAGGGCTTTGGCGCGCTGGAGGTCAACCCGGCGGATATGTTCTAACGCGAATGATCAATCGGCGCGTTTTGCTTGCTTGGCCCTTGGGGAGCGGGTATAATGAATTCATATAATGGAAAGGGACAAAACCTGAATGGCAAAACGAAAGATTTATACGGACGATGCGCCCTGCCTTAGCAAGGTCTGCCGCCCTGTGGAGCGGTTCGATGATAGGCTTGCGGAGCTGATAGACGATATGGCGGAAACCATGTACGAGGCGGAGGGCTGCGGCCTGGCCGCTTCCCAGATCGGCATCCTTCGGCGGGTGGTGGTGATCGATTCCGGGGATGGGCTGGTGGAGTTGGTGAACCCGCAGCTCGTAGAGACCTCCGGCGAGGAAGGCCGCTTCGAGGGCTGCTTGTCTTTGCCCGGCAAAAGCGGTTATGTGGTGCGGCCCACACATGTGAAGGTGCGTGCCTTCGACCGCAAGGGCGATCTATACGAATACGATACAGAGGGCCTTTTTGCCCGGGCGGTGATGCACGAAACGGATCATTTAGACGGCAAGCTTTACACCCGCCTGGTGACGGAGCCGCCCGAGGGCTATAGCGAAGAAGAAGGGCAGGAGGCCGAATGAGGATCGCCTTTTTTGGCACGCCGGATTTTGCCATCCCCTCCTTTGAAATGCTTATAAAAGAGGGGCACGAGCTGGCGCTTTTTACCAACCCCGATCGGCCCAAGGGCCGCCACGGCGCGCCCACGCCGCCCCCCACCAAGGAGTTGGCGCAAAAGCACGGCGTCCCCGTATATCAATTCCCCCAAATCCGCCTCCCCGAAGGCGTGGCCGCCCTTAAGGCTTTCGCGCCGGAGCTGATGGTTACGGCAGCCTTTGGGCAGATCTTATCCCAGGAGAATTTAGATATCCCGCCCTTGGGCTGCATCAATGTGCACGCCAGCCTTTTGCCCAAGTACCGGGGCGCGGCCCCAATTCAATGGGCTATCATCAACGGCGATGCGGTTACAGGGGTGACCACGATGCTCACGGAGGCGGGCCTGGATACCGGCCCCATCCTGCTTCAGCAAGAAACCCCCATCGGCGCGGATGAGACCGCCGGCGAGCTTTTCGGCCGCCTGGCTATTCTGGGCGCGGATCTTTTAAAGGAGACCTTGACCGCCCTGGCGGCGGGCAAGCTCAACCCCCGGCCGCAAAATGCGGCCGAGGCCAGCAAGTGCACCATGATCAAAAAAGAAACGGGCAAGGTGGTTTTTTCCCAGCCCGCCCAACGGGTGCACGACCTGGTGCGCGGCGTTAACCCCTGGCCCGGCGCCTATGCCGAGCTGGAAGGGGAAACTGTGAAGATATGGAAAACGCGCCTTTGCCAGCGCCCCGAGCGGGGCGAAACCGGCGTGTGCGTGGTGGCGGACCTTAAAGAGGGCCTCGTCGTGCAAACGGGGGAGGGCCTCGTCGAGATCATGGAGCTGCAATTCCCCGGCGGCAAGCGTATGGAGGCCAAGGCGGCCCTGCCGGGCCACCCCATGCGGGGGAAGCGCTTCGCATGAGCAAGCCGCGCCGGGCCTCGCTGGAGGCGCTTTTGGATATCACCGAGCGGGGAGCCTATGCGAACCTCCGCCTAAAAGAGGCCCTTGGGGGCCTTGCGGAGCGGGATGCGCGCTTTGTCAGCGCTGCCGTTTATACCACGCTGGATCACCTGCTGTATCTTGATTTTCTCATCGCATATTTCGCCAAGGGCCGCCTGCAGCCGCCCATCCGGGGCATATTGCGGCTTGGCCTGGCCCAAGGCCTGTTTATGGATGTGCCCGAGCGCGCTGCCTGCCACGAGAGCGTGGAGCTATGCAAGCAGATCGGCAAAGAAAAGCTCGCGGGCTATGTGAACGGCGTTTTGCGCGCCGTATTCCGCAGCCGCGATAACCTGCCGCCGCTGCCGGAGGAGCCGGTCGAGCGCTTGAGCATCCAATATAGCTGGCCCGCCTGGCTGGTAGCGGAATACCTGGCGCAATATGGCGAAGCCTTTACCGGGGCGCTCTTGTGCGCCCAAGCCCCAAGCATGACCCTGCGCGCCCAGCGCCCCTATAGGGCTGTGGAGCTGGAAGAAGCGCTACAAGCGCGGGGGTTGGCTTTTATCCGGGGCAGCCTGGATGAAAACGCCTTGCGCCTCGCCAAAGGGCTGGATGTGGCCCACGACCCGCTCTTTCTCGAGGGCAAGGCTACGGTGCAGAGCGAAAGCGCCATGCTGGTTTGCCGGCTGCTCGTGCCAAAGCCGGGCATGCGTATTCTCGACGCCTGCGCCGCGCCCGGCGGCAAAACGGCCTACCTTTCCCATTTAATGGAGGGCACGGGCCCAATCGACGCCTGGGATTTGCATCCGCACCGCGTTTCTTTGATGGAGCGAACCTTTGTGCGGCTCCATGTGGAGAATGCGTACCCCGCCCAAAAGGACGCGGCGATTTTCGACCCGGCTCTGGCGGAAGCTTATGACGCGGTGCTGATCGACGCGCCCTGCTCCGGCCTGGGGGTGTTCGGCAAGCCGGACGCGCGCTATGCAAAGAGCGACGCCATTATCGAGGGCCTCGCGGCCTTGCAGCGGGATATCCTTAACGCCTGCGCCGCTTATGTGCGGCCCGGCGGCGCGTTGGTCTACGCCACCTGCACCATTTCCCATAGGGAAAACGAGGCGCAGATCGCGGCCTTTTTGGCTGAACATGGGGAATTTCAACCGGGAAATATGGAGGATTTGCCTCCTTCCATACAAGCGCGGGCAAAGGGCGGCATGGTGCAGCTTTTCCCGCATATAGATAATACGGAAGGCTTTTTTATGGTCAGGCTGGAGAAACGGCATGGATGAGCGGCACTTAGCGTCCATGGATATAAACGAGCTGCGGGCCCTGCTGACGGAATGGGGAGAGCCCGCCTTCCGCGCGGGCCAGGTATTCTCCTGGCTCGCCAAGGGGGCGCGGCCGGAGGAGATGACCAACCTGCCCAAACCCCTGCGCCAACGGCTGGGAGAACTGCCCTACGGCGGTTCCAGGGTTTACGATAAGCGGGTTTCCGCCAAGGATGGTACGGTCAAATACCTGTTTGAGCTGGAAGATGGCAATCTGGTGGAGGGCGTGCTAATGCGCTACCACCACGGCAACACCCTCTGTATCTCCACCCAGGTGGGCTGCCGCATGGGCTGCGCCTTCTGCGCCTCTACCCTGGAAGGGTGCGTTCGGAACCTTTTGCCGGGCGAAATGCTCTCCTTTATCGCCTGCGCCGAGGCGGATGAGCCGCACGGGCCGGATAAGGCCCGCTCCGTCACCAACATCGTGCTGATGGGCAGCGGCGAACCCCTGGATAATTACGACAACGTGGT
>CAZAZI010000218.1:0-3469 GCA_964489575.1 uncultured Oscillospiraceae bacterium
AACAACACAACGCTGGTATTTGGCGTCAGGAAACACCTCATACACAGCCTCCAGCATCCCAAGGCTTTTGTCGCCAACGATGAGTTTGACACCATCCAGTCCACGGCTTTTCAGCCACTGGAAGAAGCTGATCCAACTGGCCTTATCCTCCTTCATTCCTTCGGCAGCACCAATTACCTCCCGGTAACCATCCTCATTCACTGCGATGGCCACCAGAATCGCGACGTTCTCATACTCTCCGCCCCAATTGCGCTTCAGATAGATGCCGTCCACATAAACATAGGGGTACTTCCCGCCCTGCAAGGGGCGGTTACGCCAATCCTCAATATGGACATATGCCTTCTTGTTCAGTTCGCTGATAGTGCTGGGAGATACCTTGCTGCCCCACAGTGCCTCGGTGATATCCTCCACACGGCGTACCGACACGCCGGCTAGATACATCTCAATCAGTGCCTCCTCCACTGAGCTTTCCCGGCGACGGTAACGCTCTATGATTGCAGTTTCAAAGGAAACCCCTTTTAGTCGGGGCATCTTTAAGGTGACATCTCCTGATGTGGTGGTCAGATTACGGTTGTAATGGCCGGAACGGTAGCCTTGGCGAGCCTCGGTGCGTTCATACTTTGCTGCCTGAGTTAGAGCTTCCGCTTCCTTTTCCAGCAAGTCGTTGAGTGTTTCCTCCACACTGCCTCGAACCAGCTCTTTTAATCGCTCTTGATGATTTCCTCATTTAGTTGTACAATTTTCTTGGACATGGGTGCAGCCTTCCTTTCGGTGAACTTGGTTGTGGTAACTTTATTCTACCAAAAGGCTGAATCCCTGTCCTTTTTTTATTTGCGCAACTTATTGTACCTTATCAAACTGTTTCATTTTGTTTCACCTTATTCTGACAAAGACAGCGTCAAATCCCATCTATCATCTATTATTTGCGGTGAATGTGTAGCAATTAGTGCCGTAAATCCACGCTTTTCAATTATCTCAAAGAGATCATCTATAAACTCTAATTGCCATTTAATATGTAGGGAGAGTTCTGGTTCATCGATAAGTATCAACGTATTCTTGTCAGTATTAAAAATCATATCATAAAGCAATACTAACTCTTGTTGTTCACCAGAAGAAAGCGTAGTTGCATTTAATGCAGCACCGGTATGCGTTAATTTAAATGAAAACCCCTTATCTTTATTAAAAACGATCTCTTTATTACTAAATTTTTTATCTAACAATCCTTTATACAAGCTTATTAGAGAAGAAAGACCATCAATCACATTAAGTTTTTCTTCAGTGTCCTTAGCATATAATGATAATGTTTGCCTTGTATCTTCTGTGATAGATGACATGAAGCGCTCAGTGCTAATTTCTTCCCCTTCATTATCGAGAATCCCGATATCGATATATCGCTTACGTCGATCTTCTAGAGCGACAAGTTTTTCTTTGATCTGATCCACAGTAAGAATCTCACGATCTTCGATAACGCGTATCGGGAAAGACCTATCTTTAGCTTGAGAGAATGTCGCGTAATCCTGTAATGCGGTTTTTATCCTTTCTGCAATGCCATTTGCACAAATAGAAACCCGCGATTCAATGGTTGTTGTTTCATCACTATATGAATTGCGCTTTTCCTTTTTTTCAACCTTTAGTCGATCCGCTGATATGAATTGAACCTTTACCGTGTCAAGCACCTGCTGAATCTCTTTTGGAACTTCAATCTGAATCCGAGCCATCCGTGGAAGGCTATCAATAATAACATCATAATACTCATCAATGAATTCTTCTGTTGTCATCGTCCTATTAATGCGCCGATCAATCCATTTTGATTCCGCAATTCTCTCCATATAAGGAATAATTCTTCCAAATCTTCCACGAGGATCTATATCACTCCAATTAGAGTTAACAAATTCAAGTACTGCATCACGTGACGAGAAACAAATAGGCTTATCACTTCCTATTCTTAACTCATAATTGGTAATATATCTATTAATATCAGTTTCATTATCAATAAAACGTTTTTGAGAAGGATTTTTGGAAATGAGTTTCCTTTCTCTTGAAATCTTTAAAAAAGTATCCTTATCAAGCAAAACACCTAATTCGTCAAATTCGATTCGATAAAGTTGCGTTAGTTTTCCTTCAAATAAGTAATAAAGCATCTTTAGCACGGTGGTTTTTCCACACCCATTAGGGCCGTGGATGATTGTTACGCTACCCTTAAGGGTAATATGGTAATCGTAGAAGCCAAATAAATTTTTAATGGTAATTGCATTTATCATCTTAATTTCTCCTCTGCTTCAGTCCTGCTATATTATGTAAATATTCCCTCTGCACTTTGTTGGTGTAAGCGGCATAGAGCCAGGATTATATCTCATCCCTCTCAGTATCAAATTGCCGGTAATAGTATTCCCTTACATCATGGTCGTTGATATGGGTGTACTTTTCTTTCTTTACTGAAACGTTCCTGTTTTCCTGTGCATCTTCTACTCCACCCATTGCGTCCAATATAATTTTCTCCAAATGATCATATTCCGAGTATTCACCGATGGATGCCATGACAAGGGAATCGCGTACATAAGCATTATATTTGGAAAGCAAGCTGCCATCCATTGCAATTTGATGCTGCTTGGCATACCCAAGCATAAAGGTAGTGACTGTACGGGTATTTCCCTCGCGGAACGGATGTATTTTCCATATTCGCGCGAACATCCTTGAGAACGCCGATGCCCGTTCAAGCAAGGACATTTTTTGCCAAGTCATCGCGCCAAGGTCTTTCATTGCCGCATCGAGTTCTTTTTTGATTGCTGTGTGATCGTAATAGTCTACGGACGCACCGGGCAGAACACGTTCATATTTGCGGATATTGATGGTGCGAAATTCGCCCGCCCAAGTATAAATATCTTCAAAAAGATGACGGTGAAGCGCTTTCAAAGTAGCAGCATTGAATTTGCGTCCGTCCAAAAATTCATCCACTTCAAACAATTTAATATACACAAGATCGTTTTCGACCTCGGCAAGCCATTCCGCATCCTTTATATTAAATTTGTTGATCAGGATATTTGTGTCTGGATAGAGATATGTGTCTGTCATATGGCTTCCTCTTGATAAAAGAAAAGTGCCGGATTAAGGCACTAATCCGGCTGATTTCAAATACAGTTGCTTGGCCTGTGCCGCGGTGATTTCCCCTGCAACATAACGCGCGGACAGATTAAGGGCGGCAGGAGAAGGGCGTTTTCCTTCAACCATAGCGATGCCTAACGCATGATTGACTTTTTTCTGCCGTATCATCGTTTTCTTGGTTTGCATAACACGCCTCCTTACCTGCAATTTCCTAATATTATTATATCATATTCAGCACTAAAGTAAACCGATAATGCAGACGGAGGCAGGTTTTCAGTTCCGCAGAGGAAGCTCAATAAATGTTTCTCCTGACTGACCTGCCCCCCAATCCTTGTACCAGTCCCAGAGTTAGTTGAGATATAATAAA
>CAZAZI010000219.1:0-3457 GCA_964489575.1 uncultured Oscillospiraceae bacterium
CATGGATCTTTGGCGTTTGCCAATTTTCCGCATCCATGCTAAGCTATAAGAAAATGCGGTGAAGGAAGGAGCGGGCATATGAAGATCTATGAATCGGCCGAGGATTATTTAGAGGCCATTTTGATGCTGCGGGAACGCCTGGGCATGGTGCGCTCCATCGATATCGTGAACCAGCTGGGGTATTCCAAGCCCAGTGTCAGCGTGGCTATGAAGCGGCTGCGGGAGAACGGCTACATCCAAATGGATAGCGACGGCTATATTACCCTCACGCCAGCGGGGCTCGAAATCGCCAGCAGGGTCTATACCCGCCACCGCATGCTGACAGACTTTTTCATCCAGCTGGGGGTCAGCGAGGAAACGGCGGCTGCGGACGCCTGCAAGATCGAGCACGACCTGAGCGAGGAGACTTTTCAAAAGATTAAAGAGCACGCCTGGAAGCACCGGGCCTAAAACGCATTTTCATACCACAAATTCACCGGGCCGCACGGGTGCATTGCATTTGGCGCGGCCCTGTGTTATTTTGGGGGTATACATTTTATAATGGAGCATTGCGAGGGATAAGGATGGATCGGGAAGTATCGATCGCGCGCTGTGAGAGCTACGAGCCGGCGCAGGTAAAGGAAGCCCTGGCCGCGGCGCTTGCGCCCCTGGGCGGGCTGGATTGGGTGAAGCCGGGCATGAAGATCGCCATCAAGGCCAATTTGATGATGCGCCTGCGGCCGGAGCGGGCCGCCACCGTGCACCCGCAGGTGGCCGTGGCCCTGTGTGAATTGCTGGCGGAGCGGCAGGCGCGGGTGGTGCTGGGGGATAGCCCGGGCGGGCCCTTCAACGCGGCCTATGTTGGGGCCATTTACGCATCTACGGGCATGAACCAGGTGCGCGAGACCGGCGCTTCCCTCAACGAGGATTTCACCTATCTGGATATTGAAAACGCGGATGCCGTGGCGGCCAAGTCCTTTCAGGTAACGCGCTACCTGGCCGAGGCGGATGCCATCATCGATCTGTGCAAGCTCAAAACCCACGGCCTCATGGCCTTTACAGGCGCGTGCAAGAATTTCTTTGGGGCCGTGCCGGGCATGCATAAATCCGAATATCATTATCAATACCAAACAAAAGAAGCCTTTGCGGATATGCTGGTGGATATCTGCGAGTGGTGTAAGCCCCGTCTCTGCATCGCCGATGGGGTGGTGGCCATGGAAGGGAACGGCCCTTCCGGCGGAACGCCCAGGCAGATGGGCGCGCTTCTGGCCGCCCGCAACCCGCATGCGCTGGATTTGGCGGCGGCCCATTTGATGGGGCTTGGCGCAAATGAGGTGCCTACCCTGGCCGCGGCCCATGCGCGCGGGCTGATCCCGGGGGACGCCTCCCAGCTGCGTATATTCGGCGAGCTGGCGGATTTTGCCATGGCGGATTTTCAGCATGCGGCCCAGCATGATATCCGCCTCTGGGGAACTACCAACGAAAACGCGGCCAGGCTGCTCACCCGCCTGTTCGCCAACCGCCCCGTGATCGAAAGCGCCGCCTGCGTGGGCTGCGGGGAATGCAAAAGCGTTTGCCCGGCCCAGGCGATCCAAATCGCCAATAAGCGGGCGCGTATCCTGCGGGATCAATGCGTGCGCTGCTTCTGCTGCCAGGAGTTTTGCCCCAAGGGCGTGATCCGCGTGGGCCGCCCGTTGATGGCGCGGCTAATGGGCGGCCACAGGGCGTAAACAGAGAATCTCTTATATTTAAGAAGGAGTAAGCTATGGAATGCACGATCAGGCGCTGGAAAATGGAAGACGCGGCCGAGATTGCGCGGGCGGCGAATAATAAGAATGTTCAAAGCAACCTGCGGGACGGCCTGCCTTATCCCTATACGAAAAAGGACGGAGAGGACTACATCGCCGCCATGCTGGCGGCAGACCCCAACGAGACCTTCGCCTTTGCCATTGTGGCGGATGGCAGGGTAGTGGGCAGCATCGGCGTTTTTCGCCAGGGGAATATCCACTTCCGTACAGCCGAGATGGGCTATTTTATCGCAGAGCCCTATTGGGGCCTGGGCTTGGGAACAAGCGCCGTGGGCCAGGCCTGCCGCTATGTGTTCGAGCATACGGATATCCTGCGCATTTATGCCGAACCATTCGCGAACAACGCCGCTTCCTGCCGCATCCTCGAAAAGAACGGCTTTGCTTATGAGGGCACGCTCCGCCGCAACGCGCAAAAGAACGGCGCGCTGCTGGATATGAAGATGTATGCGCTGCTCAAAGCGTAGTTTTTAGCCGTTGATGATCCGTACCTGCAAGCCGGCCATCACCCGCAGCGCCGCCTCGTGAAGCTCGGCGTCGTTGCCGGCCGTACAACGCGCATCTACCAAAATGGGGGTTTCCGACTGGGCGGTCTTAGCCAGCACGGCGTTGGAAATGACGCAGATGTTGGAGACCACGCCCGCCAGCTCGATGGAAGCAAAGGGCGTTATTCTCAGGTATTCGTATAGTTCGTCCGAGCCGAAGGTAGGCTTGTGGAAGCGCTTATCCGCCTCCTGAATTAGATCCGCCACCTGGCCGTAAAGCGCGTGGCCGGGCGTGCCCTTAAGGCAATGGGCCACGGGCAGGCTACGGCCCTCCTGGGTATCCAGGTAATCCGCCTCGTGGGTATCAAAGGTGAACATCACCTCGTCGCCATTTTCGCGGTATTGCCGTATTTTCCGTGCGATGGCCTGCTCCAGCGCCGCCGCCCCGGGGAAGCCCAGCGCGCCGGATACGAAGTCGTTTTGATAATCCACCACGATCAAGCATTTTTTCATATGATCCACCTCATATCATAGCGGCAGTTTCGGTTGCCGCCTTTATTACATCTCTCCAACTCCAGATACAGCATTTTAGCATGTTCGCGGCCGTAGGTAAAGGGTACGCGGCGCTTGGACGCGCCCATTGCCATGAACGAAATGCAAAAGCGGACGGTTTTTACGCCCGGGAGCAGGCGGATACCTCGCGCGACTTGACACGATATCCACGCACGCATAAAGCGGAAACGATACAGCCATCTGATCATCCTGGTGGAGAACCGCTTCGATGGTGCGGCGCAAGCGGAAAGCGGCGGCTTCCTCTCCCGCAAGCAAAAGGGCAGGGTGGGCGTGGGCCTGGACTCGGTAAGTGATACGGCTGCCCGCTACGGCGGCAGCGCGGAATTCTATGTGCGGGAGGCCCCCTTCTATAGTGAGGTTTTCCTGGCCAAACAACCCGGCGCCTGATAGGCACAATTGCGCTTGCGTATAACCATACGACCGGCGCGGATATTACCTTGCTAATCCACCCGGCCTGATGCGCGGAAATTGCCGGGTTTATGCCCTTGTGGAGGCGGCCCGACTGGGGTACAATATTAAGGCGGAGAAACATCTCGCACGCATTGAATAAAAGGACGGCTGTTTGGAGCGTTCACACAGGGATTAACGAAAAAACTTGAGTGAACAGCTTCAAGC
>CAZAZI010000220.1:0-3450 GCA_964489575.1 uncultured Oscillospiraceae bacterium
CCCCCTTAGGAGCTTTCACATAGGGATTGAATAAAAACTTAAGTGACGGCTTTAAGCGGAGCAAAGGAAAACCACACTGGAGAGTAGAACCTCTAGTGTGGTCTTTTATCTTAGCGTGTTTAACTTAATCTTTTTTATTTCTATTAACTTAGAGTAGTTATATCTAGCCAACATCAAAATTCACAACCACAACATTACTTGGACATTTAGTTGTACCCATCAGTATCTGAAAAACCTTTTCGTAATGTCTTTCCCACTCTTCTAAAGAAGTACTAATATGTGTTGAATCATTCACCAAATTTAGCAAAATAAGTTTAACGTTAAAACCCTGTTGCCGTAACTTTACAAGAAAGCTCAACCTGTTTCCAATCTGATAATATTTCTTCAACCACACTTCTTTATCGTAACTATGGGATGCCATAATACCGTACTCAGGGGATGATGTTAAAATATTATGGGCTATCTCCATTGATTTATTAATTCTAGCCAAGCTACGCTCGGATGATGCCTTGCATTTAGTTTTAGTTTCTGCTATATGACCCTTAGCTTCAACCAACACAATGCTTCCCACATCGTCAACACCAACACTATCCCACCATGGCCCATTATCTGGCCAAAATGAAAAGTCTGCATTTGTCAAACTTGAAATTTGCTTTGACTTCAGTTCTTTATAATTGTCTCTTTTAAGAGGTGATAACCATTTAATATCACCTATGCTACTATCAACACTTTGTATCGCCTTAGATAACGTGCTTCCATAATCTATATTTACAAGAGTTTGTATCCAAAACTTGCTTCCTTTTCTGCCACGCCCCTTTGATGTATTGCTTGACATTTGAAGCCCCCCTTATCATCGTGCAATTCTATAGTTCTATTGCTTCAAAATATAACTATAGAGAATCTACTAATAACAACAGCTTGCCAATTCACAAGGCAGGATTTTACTCATGTCGCTAGTTACAGTATCGGACTTCTAAATTTTGCTTTATTATTAATATCGAATTCCTATCTAAATATTTATTCTCCCAATACTTCATTAATTATTTGAGCCATTTGTCGATTATTAATCTGGTCACGGAAATGAACTTTATACCCATCTTGCGATAATATATCGAAAAATACTCTAGCACATCTTAAGTTTGCTCTTTCTGTTCCACGTATATTATTTTTGTTCTCGACATCTTTAGTTTCAATCACAATATTTAATTCTTTTTCCCCTGTAGACTTTTTGACTATATACATAAAGTCAGGACTATACATACCTCCAGTTATCGTTGGTATCGCTATACTACTGCGTGGAATTTTACCATAGACAACCACTTCTTCAATATCTGCCATAATATTCTTTTTCTCTAAAGGAGAGTCATAGGCAAAGGCATCATACAGATATTTTTCACTAGGAGTACCTTCTGCAAGCTTTGTACCTATTCTACCTTGAGTAATTTCTTTACGTGGACTACCATCTTCAAATGAAAGTGCAGTAGACCCAACAGGTGTAGAACTTTTTGCATAGTGGAATCTACCTTGCAAATTTTCATTTTTCCATTCTTGAAATTTTTGTATTATGATACTTACAGTATTTTCATTAAAATGTTCAGGTTTAATCATTCCATTTTTATTTGTGTACTTAGATACTGCCTGATGCAAGGTTGTAATAGGTATATTTGTTCCTTGCATTATCCTTTTTAAGAACTCATTATAAGGAATTGTTTTAGAGATTATATATTGGACTCCAGACTCAGAAAGAATTGACATTTCTGTACCATCACTTTTTACAATTTCTCTTGAGCTTGTCATAGTAACATCTGTAAAAACATTTTCTGATTCTAATATAGATAAAACTACATCTTCCATATTAACATCTAAATCCTTATCATAGAATAATAGGTAACGCTGGTTGATTCTTTCCCACAATTCCTTTATATCATTATAAGCAACCTTTCTAATTTTCACTGGCTTTGCTTTATCTTTATTTCTATCCTTAACTTTTCCGCTTTCTAGTCCTACTGAAAATTCTGGATATTCAGCAAAGAAGGCATCCCTTGCATCTGTTTTAATGTTCATTCTTCTATCTATATATCGTTTATCATATAGTTCATCAAAGAAATCATCAGAACTAATACCACGCTTTTTAGCTACTTCTTCAAGCTTTTCTTCTAAAATAGAAGAAGCCTGTGGTAAATCACCATTAATCTGGTCTATTAATCTTTGGGCAAAATCTGCCTCAGTAAAATCTACAATATAGTTTAATTGAAATTCTTCATTAGAGATTCTGTTACCATTTTCATCAACAGGCAAGCGAAGTCCACGACCTACCTCTTGTAATTTACTATTTTCACTGCCACTAGAGCGAAGTTTAGCAATGGTAAACATATTGGGATTGTCCCAACCTTCTTTAAGTGTCCACTTTGAAAATAAAAATCTTAAGGTATTATAGGAGCCATCAGGCTTCTTAAAGGATAAAAGTTGCTTTTTCCCATTTAATATAGCATCTACTTCTTTTGCTATATTTTCATCTGTATCATTATTATCCTGTGCAAAATATCCACCGTGGCAAGCTGAAATATTATCAAGGCTTTCTTGTAAATATTTCTTGTATTCCTCTTCATGCTCAGTTAAATTAGAAATTTCTATCTCTATTCGCTCTTTTAATAGTCTTTCAAAAGACTTAAGTAAATAAGGGTCTTTACCATCCTCAATTTCACGATATGAAGCTATATCATCTATAAAAAACAATGCTAAAGTCTTTATCTTAAAGTTTCTACCACAAAAATTTGATTTTTCGATTTCAAAATGCCTTTCAAGAGCGAGCCTCATCATCTGTTCTTGATAAGAAGTCATGTAAATATCTACATCTAACTCCTCACCAGTAGACTTTGTAATACCGTTAGAAAATATAACTTCAGAGGCTGATATACCACTTATGGTAATACCTTCAAATGCTTCACTGATAATAGATAGGGAATCATCCTTTTGTAGAGTATAAGTTTTAGTTCTTTCATCCTGTTTTTTGTGTTGAAAATTAACTGAACTTCTACTATTAATAGAGGTTATCTTAACTTTTTCTTGACGTTTTGAAACAGGCTCAAAATGCTCTTTTGCTACTCCTTTTATGAGGTTTTGATTAAATGACTCACAAGCATTAAGGTCATATAAAAGATTCTGATAATCTTTAACTGTAATTCTATTTTTGCCACGACCAGTGGAGGTTTCTGGGAAAGTAGCACCAAACCTAATAATAGATTGTGGTTTGAGTTCATCTAAAATAACCTTAAAGGCTTTTTGATCTCTTGAAAATCTATGAGGCTCATCAATTATAACAATAGGTTTAGTCGCTCCTAATGCGTCAAAAGGTCTAAAGAAACCCTCAACACCACTATCATAGTCATCACGACTTAGCATTCCATTTTTTCGATAAAGTCCGTATAATGGTGTAAAAAGAAACTTCAA
>CAZAZI010000221.1:0-3428 GCA_964489575.1 uncultured Oscillospiraceae bacterium
CTTGACCCATGAACATTTTGATCACTGTATGGGAGTAAATCAGTTAAACCTATTGTTCGATTTCGAACTAATTTGCTCTGAAGAGGCATCCAAGCGCATAAAAAACTCAAAGCACAACTTTTCGAATACTGGGAAGATATTAATAGTTTTAAAATAGAAATGCAGCCAAAAGTTGTTAGAAACAATTAAGTTGTTGAATTTGATAAAGAATAAATATATAAACAAGGGGACTAAGAGTTATTAAGTAATTTATTTAGAGTTTTGTTTTATTAGTCAAGTAATGTTACAATATATAGTAAATGAATACACAAAAAAAAATAGCTGTGTTAGATGCAACATATCCATTGTTGCCTTTTTATAAACAAGCATATGAACTAGGATATAAAATTTACTCATTTGATAGAGATCCAGATTCTCCATGCAAGAAGTATGTTCACCATTTTTATCCTGTTTCTTATCAAAATATTGATGAGGTTGTAAGAATATGTAAAGAAAATGGGGTTAAGGGTGTTATATCCTTTTCGGCTGAAACCGCTTTGCCGTATGTAAATGCTGTAGCACGTGAGTTAAAGTCACCTGGTAATTCCATAGAATGCGAGATGTTTATGCAGAATAAATATACTATGCGTGAGAGATTAAAAGAGTGTGGTGTGAGTATTCCTGAATATCAAATTGTACATAATTACAATATAGTAGAAGATTTTGAATACCCTGTAATAGTTAAACCAACTGACAATGGTGGTAGTAGAGGAATAACTAAAGTTGAAAATAAGGAGTGTCTATTGCCTGCAATTGAATGGGCGATGAAATTTGCACGAAACGGACAGGTTTTAATTGAAAAGTTTATTGAAGGAAGAGAGTTTAGCGTAGAATATATTTCACATAAGGGAAAGCATTATTTTGTTGCTATTACTGATAAGGTTACTACTGGGAGTCCTCACTTTGTCGAACTAGAACACCATCAACCTGCAAATATTACAAGCGAAATTGCAGCAGAGATAAAAAAACTTACTGAAGATACTTTAGATGCTTTGAAAGTCTATTCTAGTACGTCACATACTGAGATTAAGATGGATGTTAGCGGTGAGTTGTACCTAATAGAAACAGGAGCAAGAATGGGTGGAGATTTTATTACATCTGACTTGGTTAAACTTTCAACAGGATATGATTTTGTAAAAGGAGCTATTGATTTAGCTATTGATGAGTTTACTGAGCCTGCATTTGGTAATTCAAACTTCTCAGGAATTTATTTCTTAACAAAGGGAAGAGAGTATATTAGTCATTATATAGAGAATATAAACAAATATAATTTTATTGTAAATGCACAAAAGTATGGGACACCAATCATTGAAGTAAAACAAAATAATGATCGTGCAGGACATTTTATTTACCAAAACAAAACTGAAAAAATAACTATAACATCTTGATGAAAAAAGTTAATGAAATAGGAAGTGTTTTTTGGCTTTCAAATGATCAATTAGATATGACACTGAATGATGTCGAATACAAAGTAGATTTTCTTAATGATAATTTGCAACAAATACTGACATCTTCTGGTAGAGGCGCAATTAAGCATTTACTTAACAATTTAAATGTAGAAAAAGTAGCATTATTACCTAATTTTACATGTCATTCGGTAGTTACACCTTTTATTGATAAAGGTTATCAAGTTTATTTCTATCGAATCAAGGAGGATTTAACTATTGACTTAAATGATTTACTTGAAGCTGTAAAAAAACACTCTCCAAAGATTCTTTATTTGCAAGATTATTTTGGCTTTGATACATTATCAAATCTAACACATTATTATAAACAGTTTCAATCTCAAAACATCACTATTGTTAAAGATGTTACCCACTCTTGGTTAGGAGATTTTAATGTAGATAATGCCGATTATTATATTGCTAGCCTACATAAATGGTTTGAGATACCCGATGGAGGAATGGTTGCAAGTAGCAAACACTCAATTTTGGATTTAGATTCAAATCATGAGCAAAAAGAACTAATAGATTTGTTTGTGAAATTATACAGATTGAAAAATAAATATTTTGCTACAGGAAATGAAGAGATAAAGTCAATGTATCGACCAATATTGCCAAAAATTGGAGACGTCTTTGATAATGATAAGAATATATATTCAATTAGTAAATTATCTAGAAATGTAATAAGCATGACTAACTTTGAAAATATCAAAAATAAAAGAAGAGATAATTATTCAACTTTGTTGAAGGGTTTGAAAGACTCTGAAATATTGAAACCTGTTTTTGATAATTTAGATGAAGATGTAACTCCATTATATTTCACAATATATATAAATGGTGAAAGGAGAGACTTACAGAATATGTTAGCAGATAATGATATTTATTGTCCTGTAATATGGCCAACTCCTAAAATTATTGCAGACTTTTATAATGATGATAGTTTATCGCACTTTGAACGTATTTTATCTATACCATGTGATCAACGTTATGACCAATCTGATATGATGAGAATAATAGAATGTATAAGAAAGTATGAGGAAAATACGAACAAATAATGTTCCAAAGGAGCTATTTATAGCATAAGTTTGAATAAAAAATGAATCTGTTATATTTAAATATTAATGAACTTTACACTTAAATCAAATGATATAAATAAATGGAATAATTTATTATCAGATTTTGCAATCTGTCATGATGACATTTATTTTAATCCAAATTATTACACAATTTATGATAGCAATAATGAAGGAGATTCAAGCTGTTTTGTATATAATAATGAGCGAGAAATTGCTTTTTATCCCTTTCTTATTAACTCAATAAACAAGCTTGGATATAATTTAGATAAAGAATATTTCGATATACAAGGTGCATATGGATACAATGGGGTATTAAGCAATTCAATGGATTCTGACTTTATTGAAAAGTTTTATGAATCATTCAATAAATATTGTTCTCAAAATAATATTGTTGCGGAATTTACTCGCTTTCATCCTTTATTACAAAATCAGGAGTTCTCTAAAAATCATATGACAGTTATCTTCGACAGAGAAACAGTGGGGCTCGATTTAACCCAAGATTATGATCATATTTGGATGAAAGAATACCATTCAAAAAACAGAAACGTAATAAGAAAAGCTCGAAATGCTGGAGATAAAGTAGAGATTCTTAAAAGTCCTAATAAATTGCAAATTGATAAATTTATTGATATCTATACATATAGCATGAGAATGGTAGATGCAGATGAATATTATTTTTTCAATAAAGAGTTCTTCTATAATACTTTTTCAATGCTAAAAAACAATACATTGTTGTTTAATATTTATAATAACAAAAATGACTTAGTATGTTCAAGTATATTTTTCCATTATGGAGACTTTTTCCATTATCACCTTTCAGGGAGAACAGAAAAAGCAAATAATACAGTGAACAATTTTTTATTGGATGAAG
>CAZAZI010000222.1:0-1435 GCA_964489575.1 uncultured Oscillospiraceae bacterium
ATCCGGGAGACGAGGCGGCCCGGGCGGATTATCTATTCTATTCCGAGCAGCTCAGCGTGCTAATACGGGCCTATGAAGCCCAGTTCGGCCCGCTGATGAACTTCGGGCATTCTCCTACCGACGTTGGCTGCTATGTGACCAGCGAATGGCCCTGGGAGTGAGAAAGGGGGAATATGAATAATGTGGATCTATCAGAAAAAGCTTGAATACCCGGTGAATATCACCACCCCCAACGCCCGCATGGCCAAAGCGCTCATGGCTCAATATGGCGGCCCGGACAGCGAGCTGGCCGCCGGCATGCGTTACCTTACCCAGCGCTTCTCCATGCCGGACCGGCGCGTAAAGGCCACCTGTAACGACATCGGCACGGAAGAATTGGCCCACTGGGAAATGATCGGTACCATGATCTTCCAATGCATTCGGGACGCCACGCTGGAAGAGATGGAAGCGGCTGGGCTAATCGGCTATTTCACCATGCACAGCAAGGGCGTGTACCCGGTGAACCCGGACGGCGTGCCTTTTACGGCCAGCTATATCGCATGCACAGGCGACCCCATCGCGGATATTGTGGAGGATATGGCTGCAGAACAGAAGGCGAGAGCAACCTACGAGCATCTTATCGCGCTTACGGACGACATGGCCATCATTGACCCGCTGCGCTTCTTGCGGGAACGGGAGATCGTGCATTTCCAGCGCTTTGGCGAATGCCTGGAAATTTTGCAAAGCATGTGAAAAAGCAATAAGGCACAATACGCCAGGGCCGGGGAACGCTCCCGGCCTTATGCCTATGCGCAAAAAAGCGGCCGCTCGGCCGCTTTTAAAGGCAATGGAGCGGGCGCTCAATCAAGCAGAGGGGAGGCGATAAGCAGCTGCTTGGTGCTTTCCAGATGCGTGCGCAAAACGGCGGTGGCCAGCTCGGCATCGTGGGTTTCGCAAGCGTCGATCAAGTGGCCGTGTTCCTCCACGGAATAAAGCTCCGCATTGCCGCTGCCATCGAAATAGGGGTGGAGGAAACGATCCACATTGGCGTGCATCTGCTCGATAAGGGCGAGCAGGAAGGCGTTGTCACAGGGGGAGTAGAGGGTGGTGTGCAGGGAGAGGTTGAGCTTGTAGCTGGCGTAATAATCCCGCTTTTCGGCAAAGCGGAGCAAAAGCTCGCGGGCCTTTTCAATATCGGCTGGGCCAATGAAGGGGATGGCGGCACGCAGCGCTCCCAACTCCAGCATGATGCGCGCGTCCATCACATCGCTCATTTCTTTTGGGGAGAGTTTGGTCACCACAGCGCCCCGGTTGGGGTGGATGCGCACCAGGCCCTGGGATTCCAGCTGGCGAAAAGCCTCCCGCACGGGGATGTGGCTCACCTTAAGCGCGGCGGATATCTCATCTTGCTTGAGGGGCATGTTCCCTGGCAGCGCGCCCTGGATAATGGCCGAGC
>CAZAZI010000222.1:1445-3425 GCA_964489575.1 uncultured Oscillospiraceae bacterium
AACGTGGCTGCCTTTCCTCGGCGATTTTTTTTAGCTCCATATATATCCTCCGGCAGTTCGTGCCCGCTATATATTATATTCTATATTTCTTACCTCCTATGGTAGCGATTCCCGGCGCGCCCGTCAAGCCATGTTTCCAAATTTAAGCCGCCGGCGTTGCCGAAGGCGTCGGGGAGGCCGAGGGCAGGATGCCGGGTATCTCGATATCGATCACAGTCGCCTTGGTGGTAACGGTTTTCTTTTGTGTGGCCGGGCCCTGTACGCGGCCGCCGCCCACGCGCATTTCCACATGCACGGGTATGATGGAATAGGTATAAGTGCGGCCCGGCAGGGCGCTTTCATCTGTATAGCGCACGGAACCACGGCCCTGCCAATCTTTGATCAGCACGGGGGAGGATGCGCCCTCCTGCCTATATAGCTGGTATACGGCGAAACTCTCCCGGCCTGTGAAGGCGATGGCGGGCCTCCCATCCGTGCCCAGGGAAACGGTGAAGCCGGCGGGCGGGGAGGGAACAACCCAATAGGTGCTTTGGGCCGTGGGCTGGCTGCCTTCTACGAACACCTCGGAAAGGACGGCGCTCTTGGGCGTGAGGGCGGTGGCCAGCACCGCCTCATGCGTATTTTCCAGTGTGCGTTTATCGAGCTTATATACGTTTACGCCCGTGGGCATGGCGAACTCCCGGGGCTGCTTATCCTGATAAATGCCGCTGAAAAGCGCGCCCAGCACTAGCGCCGGATATTTGCCCCCGGTCGCATCAGCGGGCATTGCGCCTTCTGTGCTCGAGTCGTAGCCCATCCAAACGGCGGCCGCGTAATCGGCGCTGTAGCAGGCCATCCATGCGTCGCGGTTACCCTCGTCCTGGCCTACGGTGCCGGTTTTGCCGGCCAGGGGGATATCGAGCTGGCCCAGGCGGTGGCCCGTGCCTTCCTCGATGGCGCTTTGCAGCATGCTGGTGAGGATGTAGGCGTTCTGCTCGGAGAGCACGCGGCGGTTTTCGCCATGGTACTGGTAGAGGATCACACCGGCGCCATCCGTAATTTTTTGGATCACGGTGGGGCTGTTGTACACGCCGCCGGAGGCGAAGGCCGCATAGGCCCCGGCCATCTGCCAGGGGCTCACGCCATAGGTGAAGCCGCCCAGGGCCAACGTGAGGCTGGTATCGCTCTGGTCAAAGGCGACGCCGCAGCTTTGCGCGAAAGCCTTGCCATCCGCAAGGCCGATCTCGGAGAGAACCTTTACGGCGGGCACGTTGAGGGAGCGGGTTACGGCCTCCCGCAGGGTGACCCAGCCATAGTATTTGCCGCCGTAGTTTCTGGGGGTGTAATCGGCAAAGCTGGTAGGCTCATCGAGCAGCAGGCTGGCGGCCGTATAGCCATGGGATTCCAGGGCCGGCGCGTAGGCGATGATGGGCTTGATCACCGAACCGGGCTGGCGGCGGATATCCGTGGCCCGGTTAAAGGCCATGGCCGTTTCATAGGCCCCGCGGCCGCCCACCAATGCCCGCACCAGGCCGGTGCCCGCCTCCTGCACCACAATGGCCGCCTGCGCGCCTTCGGGGAAATATTCGTTATCCGTAAAAATTTCCTCACAGCGGCTTTGCAGGGCAGGGTCAAGCGCGGTATAGATGCGGTAACCGCCGGTCAGCAGTTCCTCGCTGCTAACCCCCAGCAGCTCCGTGGCGCTGCGCAGCACCGTATCCACATAATAGCCCCGCTGCTCGGCTACGGTGCCATCGTGAAGGATCACCATTTCCTCGGCCTTGGCTGTGGCGAGCTGCGCTTCGCTTAGGTAACCATATTGGCCCATGAGGTTCAGGATCGTGTCCCGCCTGCCCACGGAGGCCTTGTAATTTAAGTGCGGCGCAAAATTGGAGGGGGATTTGAGGATGCCGGCCAGCAGCGCCGCCTGCGCTGCGGAAAGCTCTTTGGCGTGCACGCCGAAATAGCCCAGCGCCGCCGCCTCGATGCCATAATAGCCGC
>CAZAZI010000223.1:0-3421 GCA_964489575.1 uncultured Oscillospiraceae bacterium
CAGCGGGCACGCCGCCCCGGATGGGGCTGGGCAGGCTGCGGCGGGCCAGCATCTTTTCGAGCAGATCCTGCGCGCCGATCTCCCGCTCCTTGCGGGCGCCCTCCTTTGCGGATCGCTCCGCATCATAGAGGCGCAGGGCCGCGGCGGCCGGCATTTGCAGCAAAAGCTGCGCAAAGGCCTTATCCGCCAAATAACCCTCCACATCTTCCACCTCGCCCGCCTCCCGCAGGCGCGCCAGATCCTGCGCGGCGCAGGCGCAGAGGGCCTCCCTGCCGCCCGGCGCCGCATACAGAAGGGCCTCGGCCGCTTGGCCCTCTGCTGTGCCCGTTTCCGCGGCCAGACGCTGAATGAGCTGCCGGCCGATGATATAGGCCGGCTCGCTTTCCAACAGCTCCGTCAGCGTTTGTACGAGCGCATTTTGGTTTTGATCCATCCTCGCTCCTTTCTATTGCCTGTTCCGGTCAGGCAGACCAAAAATAAGGGAAGGCCCGAAAGAGCCTTCCCGCCAAAGGAAGGCGCTTCCCCCTTCCTTTGGATACTATTGATTATAACAGAACGTATGTGCGGATCAAAGGGCAGCTTTCAGGCATTCTACAGGCAAAAACCTGATAAAGAAAAAATAAATCAGATTTCCATTTACAAAAGCGGTTTCAAAGAATATAATAGATGCGATTCGGTGTTTTGCGATAGACAGGACTTATAACCACCTTTGGCAGCTTGCGAAAAGGTTGATAAAAAGGTTTGTTTTATTAGAAAAACGAATCCCCTGACGGCATGATGATCCTTTTAGGTGCGGCCCCGCCATAATGCAAAATTATAGCCAGCCCTTTACCTATTTTCAAAACAAAAGATAAATACAAAGGAGGATTCGACGTTGCAGCTTTTTGTTGAGCTTTTCGGCAACATCGGCAATTTCACCTGGCAGCAGGGCGTGATGATTTTCATCGGCGCGTCGCTGATCTGGTGTGCCATCAAAAAGGAGATGGAGCCTTCGCTGCTGCTGCCCATGGGCTTTGGGGCCATTCTGGTCAACCTGCCCATGGTGAATACCGAGGCCATTGAAACCTTATTCGAGGCTGGTATTGCCACCGAGCTATTCCCGCTGCTGCTATTCATCGGCATCGGCGCGATGATCGACTTTGGCCCCCTGCTTTCCAATCCCAAGATGATGCTCTTTGGCGCAGCCGCCCAGTTCGGCATCTTTTTCACGCTGGGCATGGCCGTTCTGCTGGGCTTTGAGCTCAAGGATGCGGCCAGCATCGCCATCATCGGCGCTGCGGATGGCCCCACCAGCATCTACGTGGCCAACTATTTCCATTCCGCTTACCAAGGCGCCATCATGGTGGCGGCCTACAGCTATATGGCCCTGGTGCCCATCGTGCAGCCCCCGGTCATCCGCCTTTGCACCACCCGCAAAGAGCGTATGATCCGCATGCCCTATAGCCCCAGCACGGTTTCCGGCACGACCCGCATCCTCTTCCCCATCTTTGTTACCGTTGTGGCGGGCACCATTGCCCCCAAGAGTGCGGAACTGATCGGCTTTTTGATGTTCGGCAACCTGATCCGCGAATGCGGCGTGCTGGGCAGCCTTTCCAACAGCGCGCAGAACGAGCTGGCCAACCTCATCACGTTGATGCTGGGCCTGGCGGTTTCCTTCCGCATGAAGGCGGAGATGTTTGTCAATATCCAAACGCTGGCTATCCTCCTGCTGGGCCTGGTCGCCTTTGTGTTTGATACGGTGGGCGGCGTGATGTTCGCCAAGCTCCTAAACCTCTTCAGCAAGAACAAGGTCAACCCCATGATCGGCGCGGCGGGCATTTCCGCCTTCCCCATGGCCAGCCGTGTGGTGCATAAGATGGGCCGGGAAGAGGATCAAAGCAACTTCCTGCTCATGCACGCGGCGGGCGCTAACGTCAGCGGCCAGATCGCTTCCGTCATCGCCGGCGGCCTGGTCATCACCCTGGTGGAGAATGCCCTGCATGCCGCCGGGCTTATGTAAAGGAGGATCGGCATGAACGAATTCACTCTTGGCTTCAACCCCGCGGCCCTTTGGGATGTGCTGCCCATCCTGGGCAAAGGCCTCCTGGGCATCTTCGTGGTCATCTGCGCCATCTGGGGCTTTGTGGTTTTGCTCAACAAGATCACCACGCCCAAAAAAGAAGAAGACTAAGCGTAAATAAAACGGGCCCCGCGCATGCGGGGCTTGTTTTTATGCGCTCCGCCTTGACGGCGGAGGTTTGCCGTGATAAACTAGGTTTATTTAAACAAACCAATGGATGGAGGCAGACCATGGTGGATATCAAGCTATTCGAAGCGGAATATAAGCTGATGGAGATCATCTGGGAGCTGGAGCCCGTGAATTCCACCCGGCTCTCCAAGGTATGCGAGGAGCGCCTGGGCTGGAAGAAATCCACGGCCTATAATATGCTGCGCAAGCTGGCGGATAAGGGCGCGGTGGAAAATAAAGAGGCCGTGGTCACAGCCCTGCTCAAGCGGGAGGATGCTTTGCGGGCGGAAAGCGAGGCCCTGATGGAGCGCGCCTTCGCGGGCAGTGTGCCGCTGTTCGTGGCCACGCTTTTGGGCGGCCGCAAGCTCACGGCTAAGGAAGCGGAAGAGCTCAAGAGATTGATCGAGGAGGCGGCAAAACCATGACGGACGGCGCTTTTATCACCCTGCTGAATATGTCGCTTACGGCGGGCTATGCGATATTGGCCCTGGCGTTCCTGCGCCTTCTCTTGCGCCGCGCGCCCAGGCGGCTGCTCTATGCACTTTGGTTGCTGCCCCTGTTCCGGTTGGTCTGCCCGGTGAGCGTAGAGAGCATGCTCAGCCTTTTGCCCAGCGCCCAGCCCATCCCGCCGGACTTGCCGCTTCAGGCCACGCCGGCCATCCATAGCGGCATCCCGGCCCTCAACGCCGTGGTTAACCCCGCGCTGGCCCAATCCGCGCCCCAGGCGGCGGCCAGTGCAAACCCGCTGCAAATCTGGCTTTTTGCGGGCGAGGCGGTATGGATGATCGGCCTCACCATCCTTTTGTGTTACGCCATCGTCACGTATACCCGCCTGGCCCATAGCCTGCGCTATGCCGTGCGCCAGGGGGAGATTTGGCGCAGCGAGGCCGTGGCCACCCCCATGGTGCTGGGGCTTTTGCGGCCCCGCATCTATCTGCCGCCGCAAACGGCGGGCGAAGGGTATATCCTGGCGCATGAAAAGGCGCACATCAGCCGGGGGGATCATATCGTCAAGCCGCTGGCTTTTTTGGTGCTATGCGCGCATTGGTTCAATCCGCTGGTATGGCTGGCTTATGCGCTGATGGTCAAGGATATGGAGGGCGCGTGCGACGAGCGAGTGCTGCGGCAGGCCTCCCCGGTAGAGCGGAGCGAATATGCTGCCTGCCTGCTGGATATGGGCGCGCGCCGCAGTGG
>CAZAZI010000224.1:0-3420 GCA_964489575.1 uncultured Oscillospiraceae bacterium
CCTTGGGCGCGGGCGCGCCCAGCAGGGTGCGCGAGCAAAAGCGCAGATCGGGCCGCTTGTCGAAAAGCTCCTTTTTGACCAGGAAATATTCCTGCTCGGCCCCGGCGGTGGCGATTACCCGGCGCACGTCCGTATGGCCAAAAAGGCGCAGGATGCGGCGGGCCTGCTCGTCGATGGCCTGCATGGAGCGCAAAAGCGGCGTTTTTTTATCCAGCGCATCGCCGCTGTAGGAGCAGAAGATGGTGGGGATGCAAAGGGTGCCATCTTTAATGAAGGCATAGCTGGTCGGGTCCCAGGCTGTGTAGCCGCGGGCCTCGAAGGTGGCCCGAAGGCCGCCCGAAGGGAAGCTCGAAGCATCCGGCTCGCCCTTGACCAGCTCCTTGGCGGAGAATTCCAGCATGGCGCTGCCATCCGGGGCGGGGGAAAGGAAGCCGTCGTGCTTTTCGGCCGTGCAGCCCGTAAGGGGCTGGAACCAATGGGTGAAATGGGTGGCGCCTTTTTGGATGGCCCATTCCTTCATGGCCAGGGCCACCTCGCCGGCCACATCCACTTCCAGCGGCTTTCCACAGCGGATGGTGTCCTTAAGGGCCAGGTAGGTTTGGGCCGGCAGCCGCGCCTTCATGGCCGCGTCGTTAAATACGAATTCGCCAAAGGTTACGGGTATGCTCATGATCCGCTCCTTCTATCAAAATTAAAAAATTTATATGGAAGCGGCCGGGGCCGCCGTCATAACATGCCAAAGCAGGATGCGATCCTGAAAAAACAATCCATTTAGTATATGATGGATGCGGCCCAAAGTCAATAAAAAGGCCGCAATTTACGGGCTCCGCTTTAGGTGAGTTTGCCCGTGAGGGTGTAGGCGATTACGGCGAGGCCCTCGCGCAGGTAGTTGTTGGGCGCGCTGTACCAGATATCTCGCGCCGGAATGCCGCCGGCCGCGATGCCGTGCATAGCCGCCACCCTGCGGGAGCGGTATATATGGAAGCCCGTGGTCACAAAGGCCACGGAAGCATCCGGCTCAAAGCGCGCATCCAGGATGGCCTTGCAGAACTTGAAGTTTTCATAGGTGCTGGCGGATCGATCCTCCAGGATAACGCGCGCCGGATCGACGCCGTGGGCCGTGAGGTAATCGGCCATGGCTTTGGCCTCGGAGACGGCTTCCCGCGGGCCTTGGCCGCCGGAGACGATCACGGTGGTATCCGGACTTTGCGCGAGGTATGCAAGGGCCGCATCCAGCCGGTAGCGCAGGGTAAGGGAGGGGCGGCCGTTGCGCACGGCGCAGCCCAGCACGATGAGCACATCGCGATTCGGCTCCACTTTCTCATGCTCCGCGCTCTTGAGAAAAAGCGTCATACCGGCCGCCACCAGGAGAAAGGCGGCGTAGAGGCAGATCATAAGCACCTTGCAGGCATGGCCCGGGGGCGTAGAAAACCATGCCGAAAGCGCAGGGTAGAAAAGGGCCAGCAGCACCAGCGGCACGCCCAGCACCGCGGGAAGGGCCGTGCCCAGGTTGCCGTTGGATACCATGGAAAGGGCGATGGTATCCAGCGTGAGCAGCGCGCCTATGATAAAAAAGAAGATTCGCAGCATATCAAGCCTCCGTTTCCGCCGCCGTATCCGCCGGGGGCGGGGCGGGTTCTTCGACGACTTCGGGCTGGAGAGTTCCGGACTGGAGAATTCCGGGTTGGACGGGCTCGGCGGAGAGGGCGGCGCGGGGCAGGGCGTTGGCCCCATATACGCCGAAGAGCACCAGCAGCGTGCCCAGGCCCTGGAGCAGGTTAAAGCCTTCGCCCAAGAGGAGCACGCCCGCCAGCACGCTCACCAGGGTCGTCACGCCGGCAAAGCTGCCCGCGCGGCCCGGCCCCAACCCCGCGATGGCCAGGTTGCGCAGGATGTAGGCGATTACGGAACAGCCTACGGCCAGGTAGAGGCAGCCCAACAAAAAGGCCCGGTTATGAAGGGGCAGCAGGAAAAACGTGGGCAGCGTGCCCGCTATGCTGTTCTCAAGCAGGGCGATGGCCGTGAAGACCACCGCGCCCACCCCGGCCATCACGTAGGAGCGCTCCACGCCTGTATAGCCGCTAAAGCGGCGGGTGAGGTTTAAAAACACGGCGTCGCTCACCGCGGCCAGCAGCACCAGCAGATAACCGGCAAGGCTGAAGGATGCGGCGGCTCCCTTGGTGGCCCCCACCAGGATCACGCCCAAAACGGAGATGGCGATGCTGACCCATTGCCGCCGGGTGGGCTGCTCTTTGGTGAGGATGGGCATCAGCAGCAGGGTGATGAGGGGGATGCAGGCGATAATGGTGCCGCCCTCGCTGGAGCTGATGCGGGTGAGCCCAAAGGTTTCTCCAAGAAAATACAAAATGGGCTGGAAGAGTGAAACGAAGAGCAGGGGCCATAGGCTTTTGCCCTTTAGCTCGATCTTGAATATGCCCAGCGCCGCGCAAAGGGACATGGCCGCAAAGGCCATAATGAAGCGCCAGCTCAACAGGCTAAAAACCGGGGCTTGGGAAACGGCAACCTTGGAGGCCAAAAAGCTGAAGCCGAACAGGCCGGAGGAAGCCAGCGCGCAAACGACGCCCAGCGCCTGGCCCGTTTGGCCTTTTTTCATGGTTTGCTTCATCCCGCTTCGCCTCCGCCTTCTTATATATTTACAGATATATCTACAGAGGATATCATAACACAGATGGCCCCCATGCCGAAAGCCCTTGTTGAAGATACGGGTATGCAAAGTTTTGGTGACGAATGATGCGCCGGGTTTGTAACGCGGGTGGATGTATGGTACAATGGCTGTTAGCAAAATCTAGGGCCTGGAGGCATTTAACATGGGTTTGATCGATACGATCCTGGGCAATACGTCCCAAAGCCAGCTGCGCAAGCTGCGCCCCCTGGTGGATAAGATAAACACCCTCGAAACGGAGACGGCCGCGCTGACGGACGCGGAATTGCGCGCCAAAACGGATTTGTTTAGGGCGCGGCTTGACGCGGGTGAAACCCTGGAAGCCCTCCTGCCCGAGGCCTATGCCGTGGTGCGGGAGGCGGCTAAGCGCACCATCGGCCAGCGGCATTACGATGTGCAGCTGATCGGCGGCATCGTGCTGCACCAGGGCCGCATCGCGGAAATGAAAACAGGAGAGGGCAAAACCATTACCGAAACCCTGCCCGCCTACCTCAACGCGCTTACGGGCCGGGGCGTACACATCGTAACGGTGAACGACTACCTCGCCAGCCGCGACGCCCAATGGATGGGCAAGATATACCGCTTCCTGGGCCTCACCGTAGGCTGTATCATCCACGACCTAAGCCCCGAGGAGCGCAGAGCCGCCTACAACAGCGATATCACCTACGGCACCAACAACGAATTCGGCTTCGACTACCTGCGGGATAACATGGTGGTGCAGCGGGAGCAGATGGTGC
>CAZAZI010000225.1:0-3419 GCA_964489575.1 uncultured Oscillospiraceae bacterium
CAGCGGGCGGCGGCCATCCGGATATTGGAGGATCTCGGCCACCACCTTATCGCCCTGCTTGGCCCCGTCTACATCGCCGGGGCGGATGAGCACATCCATATAAAGGCGGGTATCATCCGGCACCACATAGCCGCCGCCCGCGCCCTCATCATCTTCAAAAGCGCCCACGATCTTCTTTTGCGCCCGGCAGGCGATCAGCACTATCTCGGCCTCCGGGTTGCCGCCGTGGCTCACCCGGTCGGTCTGGCGCACCCACACCTGGTCGCCGTGCATGGCGCCGTGCATACCATCCGCAGGCAGGAAAAGATCCCGCCCGCCATCCTGGGGGATGAAGAAGCCGAAGCCCCGGGCATTGCCCTGCAACCGGCCATAGGTCAGCCCGGTGTGCTCGGGCAGGGCCAGCTTGCGCTTGCGGGTGAGCATCAACCGCCCGGTTCCCAGCAGCCGCTCCAGCGCGGCCGCGCCCGAATCCGCCTCCTCCAGTTGTTCCAGCAGCGCTTCCGGGGCCATAGGCTGGCCTTCCCGCCGCAAAATTTCTAAAATAAAGGTTTCCGTTTGTTGGTTCGTCATTTGTTTCCTTTCTATATTGGCCGCCCATGGCCTTAGGCTATATCCCCTTGCATAAAAAACGGGAGTATGCCCATGCAGCATACTCCCATTGCCAAAATACGATTTAGGCGATGATCATGATCGTGATAGCCAGCACACCAATGGCGATGGCGGTATACACGGTGATCTTCTGGAGCTTGGCTTCCTTGCTGGCCGCCTGGCCGCGCGCCGAGAAGGACTGGCTGTCGCCGCCGAAAGCGCCGCCCAAGCCGCTGGACTTAGTCTGCTGCATAAGCACGACCGCGATCATAACGATCGAGCACAGGACGAGGATGCTGGTAAGAATTATATTCAAAGTTGCCATTCTGTATACTTCCTCCGTATCAAACGTTCCATTGCCGTTTTCACAGCCGCAATGGGGATTATATCACGCCCCGCGCAAAAAAGCCAGCACTATTTTGATTTCTTCGCCGCATGCGGCCCCTTAGCCCTCAATAAGGCTCCGGCCCGTCATTTCGGCAGGCACCGGCATGCCCATCAGGCCCAGGATGGTAGGCGAAAGGTCGCTCAAGCGGCCGCCCTGGCGCAGCGTTGCGCCCTTGTTCGCATCATCCGCCAGAATCATTGGCACAAGGTTCGTGGTGTGGGCGGTAAAGGGCGAGCCATCTTCAGCGAACATCTGCTCGCAGTTGCCGTGATCCGCCGTGATGATGGCCCGTCCGCCCTGCCGGCGAATGGCTTCCACCACCTTGCCCAGGCATTCGTCCACCGCGTGCACAGCTGCGGTTGCCGCTTCCAGTACGCCTGTGTGGCCCACCATATCGGGGTTGGCAAAGTTGAGGATCATCACATCGTACTTGCCGCTCTCCACCCGGCGTACGGCTTCCTCCGCCACCTCGTAGGCGCTCATCTCGGGCTTAAGGTCATAGGTGGCCACCTTGGGGGAGGGGATCAGGGCGCGGTCCTCGTCCTCGTAGGGTTCCTCCACGCCGCCGTTGAAGAAGAAGGTCACATGGGCGTACTTCTCCGTTTCAGCGATACGCAGCTGGGTTTTGCCGTTGGCCGCAAGGTATTCGCCCAGGGTGCTGCTCAGTCCCTCCGGGTGGAAGGCGATATGCACCTTATCGCCAAAGGTCGCGTCATACTGGGTGAAGGTGGCATAGTAGAGCGGGAAGAAGCCCTGTTTGCGCTCGAAGGCGTCGAAATCCTCAAAAATAAAGCTGCGTGTGATCTCCCGCGCCCGGTCGGGCCGGAAGTTGAAGAAGATGACGCTGTCATCGGGCCGGATCGTGCCCACGGGCTTGCCGTTTTCCACCACTACGATGGGCTTAATGAATTCATCCGTCACGCCCGCGTCGTAGCTATCCTCTATAGCAGCCGCCGGGTTTACAGCCTCCACGCCCTGGCCGTAGACCAGCGCGGCGTAAGCCTGCTCCACACGCTCGTAGCGGTTATCCCGATCCATGGCATAGTAGCGGCCCATCACAGAGGCCACTTTGCCCACGCCGATCTCCCCGAGTTTGGCTTGCAGCGCTTCCACAAAGCCCTTGCCGCTGGTGGGGGGCACGTCCCGCCCATCCATAAAGCAATGGATGTAGACCTTGGTAAGGCCCGCGCGCTTGGCCAGCTCCACCAGGGCGAAGAGGTGGTTCAGGTGGCTATGCACGCCGCCATCCGAGCAAAGGCCGTAGAGGTGCAGGCTGCTATCGTGCGCCTTGCAGTTTTCCACCGCGCCCAGGAAGGCGGGGTTCTCGAAAAAATCACCCTCGCGGATGGATTTGGTGATGCGGGTCAGCTCCTGATAAACGATGCGGCCCGCGCCGATGTTCAGGTGGCCCACCTCGCTGTTCCCCATCTGCCCATCCGGCAGGCCCACATCCTCGCCGGAAGCGGCGATCTTGGTGTGGGGATAGGCCGCCCAGAGGGCGTTAAAGTGCTTTACGCCGTCTGTTTTGATAGCGTTGCCCGCCGTTTCCTCCCGGCAGCCAAAGCCATCCAGGATGATCAGGGCGGTGAGTTGCTTGCTCATGGATCTACCTCTTATTTATCGTAGTTGACGACGGCCGCGAAATCCCCAGCCTTGAGGCTGGCGCCGCCGATAAGGCCGCCGTCGATTTCGCTCTGGGCCATCAGGCCCTTGACATTCTTGGGGTTCATGCTGCCGCCGTACTGGATGCGAACCTGATCCGCCACGGCCTGGCCATACATGCCCGCCAACGTCTTGCGGATCACGCCGATGGTTTCGTTGGCCTGCTCGTCCGTAGCTGTTTTACCCGTGCCGATGGCCCAGATGGGCTCGTAGGCGATGACCAGGCCCACGGCTTGCTCCGCGGTGATACCGGCAAGGCCCGCCTGCACCTGGCCGCTCACCAGCGCGTCGGTCTCCCCGGCTTCGCGCTGTGCGAGGCTTTCGCCCACGCAGATGATGGGAATGATGCCTGCCGCGAGAGCCGCTTTGGCGCGGCTGTTGACGGTTTCATCCGTTTCTGCGAAATACTGCCGCCGCTCGCTGTGGCCGATGATGGCGTATTGTGCGCCCGCCTCTTTGAGCATGGCCGCGGATATCTCGCCCGTGAAAGCGCCCTTTTCAGCCCAATGGATGTTTTGCGCGCCCACGCGGATGTTCGTGCCGCGGGTCAGTTCCGCGGCCAGGGCCAGGTCTACATAGGGCGGGCAGACGACCACCTCGCAAGCGGCGTCCTTCACCAGGGGAATCAGCTCGTTTACCAGGGCCTTGGCCTCGGTGGGGGTCATGTTCATTTTCCAGTTGCCGGCAATAATGGGTTTACGCATATCGATACTCTCCTTTTATTTATCGTTGAGGGCCGCGACGCCGGGCAATACCTTGCCCTCGAGGAACTCGAGGCTCG
>CAZAZI010000226.1:0-3414 GCA_964489575.1 uncultured Oscillospiraceae bacterium
ATCGGAGGTAATATCATGGAGGAACCGCTTTGTCCGGCCAATGGCTTCCGCGTCCAGCGTATAATACGTCCACTTGCCTTCCTCCCGTGCTTTGACAAGGCCGCACGCACGCAGGAGCTTCATGTGGTGAGATAGGGTGGATTGCGACATTTCAAACTTCTCTAAAATTTTGCAGGCACACAACTCCCCGCAGGAGAGCATATCTACGATCATAGCCCTCTTGGGATCGCCTAGCGCCTTGAGCACCCTTGTGTTTTCCAAATAGTAGTGCATATCATCACCTCAAATCCATAGACTTCGATATGACTATTATATGCTTCCAAATCGGGAAACGTCAATATGAAATAAATGTTCTAATGAAAAAAGCACCCAATCTACAGGTGCTTTTTAGAGTATCCCCTTCATTATACGGGCACATCTCGTGATCCTTATTATTAGTATTGATCCAGTATGTCGTGATGCCCCACATCTACGAGGATAATCATCACGCCGCTTTCATAAAACCAGAGGATGCGAATGTCCATGTTGACGCTGCATTCAAACAGGTCGGTTGTTCCCTGAATCCGCTTTGTGCGCAGGGAAGGGTGCATGGGGTTTTCGGAAAGCAGCTCCAGCTTGTTCATGAGCTGCTTTTTCTCATTCGCATTCAGCTTTTTGAAATGCTTTTTAAAGCGGTCGGTAAAGGTAAATTGATACGCCATCCCTAGTTCTCCAATTCATCAAACAGGCTGTCGATGCTATCGAAAACAGGCTGGCTCCCGGCCTTAACCTTGGCCTTCACCCCATCGATTTCAATCTTCAGCTCGTCAACAAGCTTTTTGGGGTAGACCACTACGGGAATGAGCTGAATCACGCCATCCTTTTCCGTGATTTCCAGCTTATCGCCCTCTTTGATACCGAGCTTCATAACGACCTCTTTGGGGATCGTGATTTGTGACTTGCCGCGAAGTTCTGCCAACATAGAATTCACCTCCCATGGCATTAGTAGGAAAGTTCTACTTTCCTACTATTAGTATATCCACATTCGGGAGAATATGCAACAAAATCGTTATCTTGCGCAAACATCGCGTTTTCGCTCCATTTCGATAGCATCGCTTTCCGGCTCAATATCCAGTGCCTCATTCTCCCTTTTATCCATATTAAGCAGTGCATCCAGCGCAGCTAACCGGGCGGCTTTTTCGTTCAATTCCTCCTCTTGCGCAAACGGCTTTGCTATCTCCGCTTTCGCATTCTCCATCTGCTGCCTAAGATCGGATAGGGCTTTTTCACAAGCGGAGAGGCGTGTGGTCAGGGCTTCGAGCGCGTTGTCCATGCGCTGAACATTACCATAGATATCGCTGCCTAGGTCGATGGTGTGGGAAAGATCACCCTTGAGCGTGAGCCGAAAGGCTTTACCAAAGGTATCGTAGGACAAAAGCAGCGCAAAACCACGATAGCTGCCTATCTCCTTGGGTTCCGGCGAGGTCTGCGCCTTACACGTTTCAATGAGCGCCGCGCCAGCGTCCTTTTTCTCGGCATAGTGTATCCCGCATAGCATCATGCCCGGAAAATCTGCGGCTTTGTGCTGCGCATACAGGGCCGTATCCTGCCTATAACCCGCAATCCGTTCCTCGGTCAGTTTGATTTCCCTGGGGAAATGCTTAATAAGGCTATCCTCCAGCGCATACTTTTGACTCTGGAAATTGGCTTTAATGAGCTTCAGCCGCGAAACGCTGATCTCCAAATCCATCTTTTCCTTTATGTGCGGATTGCCCGTGGCCAAAGCTTTGATTTCTGCGTAGGATAGGGCGGTTTCGTCAATGTCCTCGCAGGAACGTACCGGGCTTTTGCTCGTCATGATCTGTGAAATGAATTTTTGCTTGCTTTCGATGGTCTGCCACATGTATGCATCAAAGGTGTTTTCCTTCACATAGCGGAAGATGGAAATACGCTTGTTTTCGTTGCCCTGCCGGATCGCGCGGCCTTCGCGTTGCTCAATATCGCTTGGCCGCCACGGAATATCCAGGTGATGTTCCGCGACAAGGCGCTTTTGTACGTTTGTGCCAGCGCCCATTTTTGCGGTGGAGCCGATCATAACGCGAACACGCCCTTTGCGGACTTTCCCGAACAGCTCCGCTTTTTTGACTTCGGTATTCGCGTCATGGATAAAGGCAACCTCCTCTGCGGGAATACCGCGCTCTACCAATTTTGCTTTGAGATCATCGTATACATTGAAGGCGCCATCGTTGTGGGGGGTGGATAGATCGCAAAAGACAAGCTGTGTCAGGCGCTTCTCCCTGTTTTGATCCCATATCCGATATATTTGCTCCATACAAACATTGCCTTTGCTCTCTTCATCATCCGGCAGCATGGGATCGATAAGCCGCTGATCAAGGGCGAGTTTGCGCCCATCGTTTGTGATTTTGAGCATGTTATCGACTGTCGGCTCAACCAAACCCTTGCGTACCCGCTCAGCCCGCTCCGCAAAGGACGCTACCATATCGCGCTGATATTGAGAAGGCTTAATAGCAATGTTGTGATAATCCACCTCCGGCACAGGCAAATCCAGCATGTCCGCGGTCTGGATGTCCGCAACATCTTTGAACATGGAGATCAGCTCGGGGAGGTTATAGAACCGTGCGAACCGTGTCTTTGCCCTATAGCCTGTACCCTCCGGCGCAAGCTCGATTGAGGTAATGGTTTCTCCGAAGGTACTCGCCCAGGCATCGAAATGGGTAAGGCCCTGCCGCCGCAGCGTTTCATATTGCAAATACCGCTGCATGGTGTACATTTCGGTCATGGAGTTCGATATGGGCGTTCCCGTAGCGAATACGATGCCGCGCCCGCCTGTAAGCTCGTCCAGATAGCGGCATTTCATAAAGAGATCGGAGGATTTTTGGGCTTCCGTCTGTGCCAAGCCCGCCACATTCCGCATTTTTGTTACAAGGAATAGGTTTTTGTAGAAGTGAGCTTCGTCTACGAACAGGCGGTCAACGCCTAATTCTTCAAAGGTAACGACATCATCCTTTCGGGACTGATCGTTGAGCTTATCCAGTTTAAGCTTGATGGTCTTTTTGGTCTTTTCAAGCTGTTTTACGGTAAACCGTTCGGCGTTTGCTTCCTTTGCATCCGCAATCCCGTCCACGATTTCATCAAGCTGTTCCTGCAATACTGCCCGCTGCCGTTCTACACTCAAGGGTATTTTCTCAAACTGGCTATTCCTAAATTTCTGTTTCCGGTATGAAATGGACGATCTTTTACCATTACAATCGCGAATGTTTTCGTAAATCCAAGTGTTTTCAGTTCTTCGATAAATTTAATATCCTTTACAAAGGCATACATTTGCTCTGGATATTGTCCATTTAATGGGTGCTTTAGCTCGATTGCGTATCGCTCTCCTAGCCTGTCATTATAGACAATGGCGTGATGAAAATC
>CAZAZI010000227.1:0-3408 GCA_964489575.1 uncultured Oscillospiraceae bacterium
AGGCGCTCATGGCACGCAATCCCAACATCCGCTTTTCCGTATCCTGTACCACCCGCGCGCCCAGGCCCGGTGAGGTGGATGGGCTGCATTATTTTTTTAAAACCGAGGAAGAATTCCAGCGCATGATCGACGAGGAGGCCTTCCTTGAACACACGCGGGTCTTCGGAGCCAATTATTACGGCACGCCCCGCGCCTATGTGGAGCAGCAGCTTTGCGCGGGCCAGGATATCCTGCTGGATATCGATGTGCAGGGCGCGCTCAACGTCAAGCGCCTCTGCTCGGAGGCGGTGATGATGTTCCTCGCGCCGCCTTCTATGAGCGCCCTCAAGAGCCGCCTGGTCGGCAGGGGCACGGAGAGCAGCGAGGCCGTGGAGCGCCGCTTCCATGAGGCCTATGCGGAGCTGGGCCACATGGAGGAATATGAATACCTCGTCGTCAATGATGTTTTAGATAAGGCGGTAACGGAGCTGGAGCAGATCATCGCCGCCGAGCGGCTCCGGGTATGCCGCAATGAAGATTTTATCGTTAAGTTCCATGCCGAAGGAGGGCAACCGCTATGATGAACAAACCCGCCGTGAATGAATTGCAAGAAAAGGTCGGCTGCCGCTATATGTTGGTGACCACCATATCCAAGCGCGCCCGCCAGCTCATGGAAGATCCGGAGGCCCTGGGAGAGCGCAAGCCCGTGAGCGCGGCTGTGGATGAGCTGTATAACGGCCAGCTCCACATCGAATTCCCGGAGGATTATAAAAGATAGCATGGCTGGAAAGACCGTGGTGCTGGGCGTTACCGGCTCCATCGCGGCCTATAGGGCCTGCGATATCATCAGCGGCCTTAAAAAGCGGGGCCTTAACGTACGCGTCATCTTAACGGAGGCGGGGGGCAAGATCATCACGCCCCTGGCGTTGGAGGCCATGAGCGGCGCGCCTGTGGTAACCGATATGTTTAGCCGGGAAGCGCCTTGGGAGATCGAGCATATCTCTTTAGCCAAGGCGGCGGATCTTTTTTTGATCGCCCCGGCCACGGCTAATTTTTTGGCCAAGGCGGCCCACGGCATTGCGGACGATATGCTTTCCACCACCATTCTGGCCACCCGCGCGCCCATCCTCGTAGCCCCGGCCATGAACAGCGCCATGTATCTCAATCCGATCGTGCAGGAGAACATGGCCGTTTTAGAAAAGCGGGGCTATGGTTTTATCAAGCCTGCCAGCGGCCGCTTGGCCTGCGGGGATGAGGGCGTAGGCAAGCTTGCCGCTGTGGCGGATATCATTGCCGCCGCGATGGCCGCGCTTTACGCCAGGCAGGATTTTCAAGGCAAGCGCATTTTGGTCAGCGCCGGGCCTACGCAGGAGCGTATCGACCCCGTGCGCTATATCACCAACCGTTCTTCGGGCAAGATGGGCTACGCCATTGCCCGCGCGGCCGCAGAGCGGGGGGCCGAGGTTACCTTGGTGAGCGGCCCCGTAACGCTGGCCCCGCCCGCGGGTGTGGAGCTGGTACAGGTGGTTTCCTCCGCGGATATGTTCGAGGCCGTCACTTCCCGCTTCGATGCCTGCGACGCGTTGATCATGGCCGCCGCCCCGGCGGATTTTACCCCGGCCCAGGCGGCGAAGCAGAAGATCAAAAAGCAGGGCGGCGGCATGGCGCTTTCCTTGGTGAATACGCAGGATATCCTGGCCGCCGTAGGTGCGCGTAAGGGCGGCCGCACCCTGATGGGCTTTGCGGCGGAGAGCGAGAACCTGGCGGAAAACGCCAAGGCGAAGCTGCAAAGGAAAAACTTAGATTTTATTGCCGCCAACGATATTTTGGCCCCGGACGCGGGCTTTGGCGTGGATACCAACCGCGTTATCCTCTACGACGATGGGGGCGGCAGCCGCGACAGCGGCCCCATGCCTAAAGAAGCCTTGGCTGACTGGCTGCTGGATGCGCTGGCCCACAGGATGGGCCTATAAGGATGCCGATAAAAAGGGGCGGGCAGCGATGCCCGCCCCTACTGAAATAAGCGGGAAGGAGGGGAGCGGATGTATGCCCAGGTGATGGTGGATATCGCCCATGCCAATGTGGATAGGCTTTTTACCTATGCCGTGCCGCCCGGCCTGGCTGTGGAGCCGGGCCAGCGGGTATTGGCGCCCTTTGGGGCCGGCAATAAAAAGACCGAGGGCTTCGTGCTGGAGCTGGCCGAGGCCTACACGGGCACGGCCCGGCTCAAAACCCTCCTTCGCACGCTGGAACCTTATGCCGTGCTGCGGCCGGATCAGCTGGCCTTAGCGAAATGGATGCAGGGGGCCTATGGCTGCCTGCTGGTGGAGGCCCTTAGGCTGATGATCCCCGCCCAGCTTCGCGGCGGCCGGGTAAGGGAAAAGGTGGTGCGCACGGTCTACGTGCCCAAGGAGCTGGATGTAGCCGCCGCCTTTGCATCCCTGCGCAAAAAAGACGGCAGCCTTCGCTCGCCCAGGCAGCACGAAGTACTGGAGCTGGCGGCCAACTGCAAGCAGGATATTTGCGTGGGGGATATCTACGGCTTTGTGCCGGGCAGCGCCCCGGCCGTGCGCGCCTTGCTGGATAAGGGCTTCCTGCGCGAGCGGGGTCACGAGGTCTACCGCGACCCGTATGGAAGCCACCCGATGGAGCGGGATGAACCAAAGGAACTCAACGACGCCCAGCACGCGGCCTATGAAGCCATCGCGGCCGGGCTCGATGGGGGCGGCGGCGCGTTTTTGCTGCACGGGGTCACGGGCAGCGGCAAAACGGAGGTTTACATGCAGGCTATCGCCCATGCCATAGCCAAGGGCGGCACAGCCATCGTGCTGGTGCCGGAGATCGCCCTCACTCCGCAAGCGGTGAATCGTTTCAGGGCCCGTTTTGGCGGGCGGGTGGCCGTGCTGCACAGCAGGCTCAGCGCGGGCGAGCGCTATGACGAATGGCGCAGGATCCGCCTTGATAAGGCGGATGTGGTGGTGGGCGCGCGTAGCGCCGTTTTTGCGCCCGTAAGGGATCTCAAGCTGATCGTGGTGGATGAGGAGCACGAGCCCAGCTACCGCAGCGAGATGACGCCGCGCTACAGCGCTGCCGAGGTGGCGCAAAGGCGCTGCCGCCTTTGCGGCGCTGCGCTTTTGTTGGGCAGCGCCACGCCCGGCGTAGGCACCTATCTTAAGGCCGCCAAGGGCAGATATACCCTGCTTTCCCTGCCGGAGCGCATCCGTGATTTGCCCATGCCCAAGGTGGAGGTCGTGGATATGCGCGCGGAGTTTGCGGCAGGCAACACGGGGGTGTTTAGCGGCCTTTTGCAGGAACGGCTGGCCGCCTGCTTAGAAGCGGGCGAGCAGGCCATCCTTTTTTTGAATCGCCGAGGTTATTCCACCTTTGTTTCCTGCCGGGGCTGCGGCTATGTGTTCCAGTGCCCGGATT
>CAZAZI010000228.1:0-3401 GCA_964489575.1 uncultured Oscillospiraceae bacterium
TATAAAGCACAAATGTACAAACTATTGGTTCTCGACATCGACGATACCCTCACAACAGCAGCCTCGCGGGAGATACCGGCCCGAAACCTGGCGGCCATCCGCCGGGCGCAGCAAGCGGGCATCCACGTAACGGTAGCCACGGGCCGGGGTTATCTCGGCGCGTCGTATATATGGCGGCAAATGGGCGTGCAAGGCCCCGTGATCAACTACGGCGGCGCGCTCGTGATGGATACGCGCACGGATAAGCCCATCCACACCACCGAAGTGCCGCCCGAACTGGTAGCGGAGGTATTCGAGCTGGCCGCGGCTGCGAATCTGCATGTCCACCTCTACCAGGGCGATACCGTGGTCTATGAAAAGGAAAGCGTTTCTGGCGAAGCCTACGCCAATAAGCTGGGCCTGCCTTATTTGGTAGATCCGGATATCCGCCGCAAAGCTTGGCGCAATGTGCCCAAGGTGCTGATCGTAACCGAGGATGAGCGGGCTAAAAGCATGATCCCCGGCCTGCAAAAGCAATATGCCGGTAGGCTTAAGGTATCGGGCTCCAGCCCAGGCTTCATCGAATTCAACAGCCCCGCGGCCCATAAGGGCAGCGCGACCGCTTTTGTGGCTGAACATCTGGGATTCACCCAGGCTGAGACCGTGGCCGTGGGGGATAATTCGCTGGATATCGAGATGATCCGCTGGGCGGGGCTGGGCTGCGCCGTAGGCAACGCGGAGCCGGAGATACGGGCGTCGGCCGATCTGGTTTTGCCGGATTGTGAGGATATGGCTGTGGAACACCTGATCGACAACGTGCTTTTGAAAGGATAAGTCCATGAACATTTGCGTGCGGGCAGAGGAGCTGGCCCGGGAGCTGGAGATGGATATTCTGGTGCCGGGGAAGGGCACGATCTGCTTCCATTCGCCGGAGATCAGCCGGCCCGGCTTGCAGCTCACAGGCTTTTATGACCACTTCGACCCCCACCGGGTGCAGGTGATCGGCAATGCGGAGATGTATTACCTTTACAGCCTCAAAGAGGACGCCCTGCGCGAGCGCATGGGCCGCTTTTTGGAAACGGAGATCCCCTGCGTGGTCTGCGCCCGGGGCAAAACGCCGCCGGATATCGTGCTCGACTGCGCGCGCGAAAAGAAAGTGGCCTTTTTTCGCACGCACCTCAATACCGACCAAGCGGGCCACGCGCTCAATGGCTTTATCGCGGCGCGGCTCTCCCGCCAGGTGCTTACCCACGGCGTGCTGATGGATATTTTTGGCGTGGGGGTGCTTCTTCGCGGCGAGAGCGGCGTGGGAAAGAGCGAAACAGCCCTGGAGCTGATCCGCGCGGGCCACCGCCTGGTTGCGGACGACGTGGTGGAAGTGAGCCGCATCGGCGATAAGCTGGTAGGCCGCGCGCCGGAGCGCATCCGCCACTTTATGGAGGTGCGCGGCATCGGCATCGTGGATGTGCGCTACCTTTACGGTGTGGGCGCGGTGCTGCCTGAAAAGGAGCTTGATCTTGTGATCGACCTAAAGAACTACGACGATAAAGATCAATACTTCCGCCTGGGGCCCGAGCAGGAGCGCAGGGCGGATATTCTGGGCATCCCCCTGCCCAATACGGTGATTCCGGTGAGCCCGGGGCGCAACCTTGCCATTGTGGTGGAGGTTGCGGCGCGCAATTTCCGCCTTAAGCGGATGGGATATGACACGGCCTCGCAATTCGATTCCAGCTTCCTTCGGGGAGATGAGCAAAGGAGCAAGTAGGGTTTATGTACCGGATTGGCGTTGACATCGGCGGCACCAACATCGCGTTGGGCTTGCTGGATGAAGAACTGGAGCTTAAAGATACCCGCAGCATCCCCTTCCAGCGGGGAGGGGAGCGGGTGGCCGCCCGTATCGCGGAGCAGGCGCGCTTAATGCTGGAAGAAGCCGGGGCCGGCGAGGAAGATCTCTCCTGCATCGGCGTAGCTGTGCCCGGCAGCATCGACCCGGCCGGCGAGCTGGTGCTCCATGCCTATAATCTGGATTTTCATAACGAGCCTTTACGCGCGCGTATCGCGGCGCACTTCCCGGGCGTGCCCGTGGCCCTGGCCAACGATGCGGACGCGGCCGTGCTGGCCGAGCTTTATAAAGGCGCATTGCAGGGCTGCAAAACCGCCGGCCTCTATACCTTGGGCACCGGCATCGGCGGCGGCTTTATCATCGGCGGCCGCCTGTTTCGCGGCGGCCGGGGAAACGGCATTGAGCCGGGGCACGTGGTGCTGGTGGATGGCGGGGAGATGTGCACCTGCGGGCTGGCGGGTTGCGTGGAGAGCTATTGCTCGGCCACGGCCCTCATCCGCCAGGCCAGACGCGCTATGGCGGCCCATCCCGAAAGCCTGCTGCATCAAAAAACGGCGGGCGACCCAGCGGCCATGACGGCCAAGCTTGCCATTGACTGCGCCAAGGCCGGGGATGAGGCCGCCCTCTCCGTATTCCGGGCCTATGTGGGGCACCTTGGCTCCGCCATCGCATCCGTGATGAACATGCTGGATATGGAGGTCGTCGCCATTGGCGGCGGCGTAAGCGGGGCGGGGGATTTCCTCTTTGGGCCGCTCAGGCTGGATGTGGACGCTAAGTGCTTCTTCAAAAACCACGGCTGCGTGGTGCCTGCCCAAATGGGCAACGCGGCCGGCATGGTGGGCGCGGCCATGCTTTATCACAACGCCTGCAATGGCTAGGTTTCGGAATTGCATGCGGGCGGTTCAGCGCGCAAAGAACCCGTAATAACGCCGGATTTGTAAAGATTGACGTTTTTTCAGATATCGCCTCGCTTTTTAAACGGAATGTGTAAGGAAAGTGGCGCGGGCTGCCGTTAAGAACGAAATCGGACGCAGCGGTGAATATCCCTAGGTAAACGGCCGTATACGGCCGTTTTTTAGCGTGAAAAATCCGTTCATAAATGCTAGATTTCCGTAAAAAAGTTATAAGTCTCGTTGACAATGTGAAAAAATGGTGATATTGTTATTAAAAATTATCGGGATCGAGCCCGCGAACGCTAATTTTCTTAACAATCTTCCAAGAAAACCCGAATCTTAACAGAATAAGAAAGGGGTGGTAGGCAAAAACTGGATATGCATACCGGTTTATACTTTAACGCAATCATCCATTATTTCAAGGAGGTAATAATACCACATGCTCGATATCATTGGATTTTTAAACGACAACATTATTTGGGGCATTCCGATGCTCATACTGATGATCGGCACGGGCCTCTACCTCACTGTGGTAACTAAGGGCGTCATTTTCCGTCACTTCGGCATCCTAATGAAATATACTACCGCCACCCTCTTCAAGAAGCAGGACACTGCCGAGATGGAGGAGGGGGCGATCACACCCTTCCAGGCCGTGTGCACAGCCCTTTCCGCCACCGTGGGCACGG
>CAZAZI010000229.1:0-3392 GCA_964489575.1 uncultured Oscillospiraceae bacterium
CATGATCATCCTCTCCCCGGTGGGCTCCTACTACGCGGCCAACGACGGCGGCCTCTCGGCCACCCGCATTTATGTGGAGGATGAATTCATCCGCGCGGCCGTGGGCGGCACAGGCTTCGCCAAGGTGGGCGGCAACTACGCGGGCGGCATGAAGGCCTCCGAAAAGGCCATGGCCCACAGCTGCAAGGATGTGCTATGGCTGGATGCGGTGGAGCACCGCTACCTTGAAGAAATCGGCACTTCCAACGCCTTCTTCATGATCGACGGCGAGGTGATCACCTCCCCCCTCACCGGCACCATTTTGCCCGGCATTACGCGCGATAGCGTGCTAACCCTGCTGCGCAAGTGGGGCATACCCGTTTCCGAGCGCAGGCTGAGCCTCGACGAGCTCTTCGCCGCAGCCGAGGCGGGCAAGCTGCAGGAGGTCTTCGCCAGCGGCACCGCGGCCGTGATCTCCCCCATCGGCTGCCTCTATTACAAGAATAAAGATGTGGCTGTGGGCGACGGCAAGGTGGGCCCTGTGGCCCAGCGGCTCTACAACGCCATTTACGGCATGCAAACAGGCAAGGTTCCAGACGACATGGGCTGGACTGTAGCCCTCTAAGATTTTTGAAAAGGCAGGTGAGCATCCTTGCGCAAGATTGAAATCGTAGATATTACCCTGCGGGTGAGCGGCCAGCTCTCCGCCTCCGGCCTTAGCTTCAAGGAAAAGCTAGAGATCGCCAAGCTCCTGGAAAGGCTACGGGTGGATGTGATCGAGACCGGCTACATCGGCGACGCGCCGGCGGATCAGGCGGCCATCCGCACCATTGCGGATACCATCTCCACAAGCGTGGTCAGCGTGCCCGTGGGCCTTTTGGAGGCGGATATCCGGCGGGCCGCCGTGGCCCTCTCGCGGGCTAAGCGTCCCAGGCTCAACCTCACGGTGCCCACCAGCATCGTGCAGATGGAATACGCCTACCAGCTCAAGCCGGAGGGCCTGCTTAAGGCCGTGAAGGAAAGCCTTACGCTTTGCGCGGCCCTTTGCAGCGATGTGGAATTCACAGCCGAGGACGCGGCCCGCAGCGAGCCCGCCTTCCTGGCGCAGATGGTGGAGGCCGCGCTCGCGGCAGGAGCGAAAACCATCACCCTGTGCGACAGCGCGGGCCAGCTTTTGCCCGGCGAGGCGGCGGAGCTCACGCGGGGCCTTGAAGTCGCCGTACCCGGCCTTTCCGAGGCGCGCCTTTGCGTGCAAGTGCAGGACGGGCTGGGATTGGCTACGGCCAACGCCCTCTCCTGCGCCGCGGCCGGCGTTGCGGCCTTCAAAACCACCTTTAACGGCCTGGGCGCCTGCCTTTCCATGGAAGAGCTTTTGCAGGCCATTTCCCGCCGGGGGGATGCTTTGGGCATAACGAGCGGTGTGGATACCACCCAGTGCCAGCGCGCCTGCAAGCATATGGAGGCTCTGCTGGGCATGAACCGCACGGGCCGCTCCGCCTTCAGCCGGGTCATCGGCACGGCGGAGCCGGAGGGCAACCGGGATAAGGAACCCATCACCGCTGAATCCGACGCCTATACCCTGCGCCGCCGCATCGAAAAGCTTGGTTATGACCTCGATGAGGAAGATCTCAAGCGGGTGGCCCAGCGCGTAAAGCTGCTGGCGGAAAAGAAAAAGGTGGATGACCGCGACCTCGAGGCCCTGGTGGCAGAGCTGACCCGCCATGTAACCCCCACCTACCAGCTGGTGCGCTATACCATCAACAGCGGCAACAGCATCCTCGCCACGGCCAGCATCCAGCTGGAAAAGCAGGGCCAGGCCATGCAGGCCGTTTCCGTGGGCGACGGGCCCATCGACGCCTCCTTTTTGGCCCTTGAGCAGATGCTGGGCCACCATTTCGAGCTGGAGGATTTCCACATCCAAGCCGTTACCGAGGGCCGCGAGGCCATGGGCGACGCGCTGGTAAAGCTGCGCCATGAGGGCCGGATCTACCCGGGCCGGGGCCTTTCCACGGATATTATTGGCGCCAGCATCCAGGCCTACCTGCACGCGGTGAACAAGATCGTACATGAGGAGCGTACGGTATGAAGCTATCCTTTGAGACCCGGGGCTGGCAGGAATTTTCCTGGAATGAAGCCCTGGCCTTAGCCAAAGAGCACGGCTTTGGCGGCGTTTCCTTCGCCCATACCCAGGCGGCGGCCCATCGCATGCTGGAAAGCTCCCGCGCGCCCCAGCGGCGGCGGGATCTGGAACAGACCCTGGGCCAAGCCGGCCTATCCATCCCCTGCCTGGCCACCGCGCCCAGCCTGGAAGAAGCGGGCGCCGTGGAAGAACTACGCGAGGCCATCCGCCTGGCCGCAGCCATTGCCGTGCCTTACGTGCAGCTCTACGCGGGCGGCGGCGAGGAGGCCGCAAAGGCTGCCATCGCCGCGCTTTTGCCGGAGGCCGAGGCCCGGGATGTGACCTTGCTCGTGCAGACGACCGGGGCCTATGGCGATACGGGCCGCCTGCGGGCGCTGCTCAACGAATTCGCCAGCGACCACCTGGCAGCGCTTTGGGATATCGCCGGCCCGTTAAGCGCGGGCGAAGCGCCGGGCAAGACCATCGAAAACCTGGGGGCCTATGTAAAGCACGCCTACATCCACGATAGCCAGGGGGGGCGCCCCTGCCTGATCGGGGATGGCGAAGCGCCCCTTGGCGAGGTCATGGCGGCCCTGCGCTCCATCGATTACAAGGGCTTCCTCTCGCTGGTTTGGCCGCAGGAGGTTTGGGAGAGCCTGGATATCGATGTGGCCCTGCCCCATTATGTGAACCACATGCGGCGCTTCCTCTCGGATGGCCGGCCGGGCAGCCGCCTCTACAGCAACCGCGCGGGCACGGGCCATTTCACCTGGCCCAAGGACCAGCTGGTCCCCCTCACCTTCTCCCAGATGCTGGATAAGGTGGCGGATACCTTCCCGGATCAATACGCCTTCCGCTACACCACGCTGGATTATACCCGCACCTATGCCCAGTTCCGCGCGGATGTGGATGACTTCGCCCGTGCCCTCATCGCCCTGGGCGTGAAGGCCGGGGATCACGTGACCGTTTGGGCCACCAACGTGCCTCAGTGGTATGTGGCATTTTGGGCCACCGTGAAGCTGGGCGCTGTGCTGGTGACCATGAACACCGCCTATAAAATACACGAGGCGGAATATCTGCTGCGCCAATCCGATACGCATACGCTGATCATGATCGACGGCTTCCGCGAGGTTAGCTATGTGGATATCATCAGGGAGCTTTGCCCGGAATTGGCCGAGGCAGACGCGTCAAAACCCCTGCGCTGCAAGCGCCTGCCCTTCCTTCGGCATGTGATCAGCATTACCTCCCGCCAAAGCGGCTGCCTCACCTGGGCGGACGCCCTGGCCCTCTCGGA
>CAZAZI010000230.1:0-3387 GCA_964489575.1 uncultured Oscillospiraceae bacterium
GCCCACGTTGGTCACGGCCGGGCGGCGGTCGCCATCCTCAAGAATGGCCCAGGAGGCATAAACCCCGGCGGCTGGCAGCACCTGGTCCTCCGCAGCCGGGAGGTTCGCCGTGGGGAAGCCCAGGCTATGGCCGATGGCCTTGCCAGCGGACACCCGGCCCTCCAGTGTGAAGGGCCTGCCCAGCATGGCCGCCGCAGCTTCCATATCTCCCTCTTCCACGGCGGCACGGATGCGGCTGCTGGAAATGGGCGCGCCCGCATACGTGCGAGGCGGGATCTCGCAAACGGAAAAGCCCATTTGCGAACCTAGTTCCCGCAGCAGGGCAATATCGCCGGCGCCGCCTTTGCCAAAGGTATAGTTGAAGCCCGCCACCGCCGTTTTCATAGAAAAGCGTTCGGTCAGCATGCGAATGAAATCCGCAGGTTCCACGGCTGCAAAAGCCGCGTCGAAAGGATCGGCCACGGTCTCGCAGAGGGCGGAGAGGGCGGCGATACGCGCCGGGCCCGCCATCAGCAGACGCGCCTTTTGGCCAAATGCCTCCCCCGGGTGGTTGGAAAAGGTATAGATGAGGGGGCGCAGACCATTTTCCCTAGCCAGCGCCAGCGCCGCATCGATCAGTTGCCTGTGGCCCAGGTGCACGCCGTCGAAGGTGCCCAGGGCAATGACGCTATCCATCGCTTTGATTATCTTCCTCTAAAAATAAAATCATTCGTATCCCCTCCGCCCCGGCCCGTGCAAGACCCTGGAACGTATCCGCCACATAGGCGCGCAGGGGAACCTCTTGGGGCAAATCTTCCCAGCCCCGGGGCTTGATGGCCGCCCCGTTGATAAAGAGCCGCCGCTCGTCCGCATCCAATGCAAGACACGCCTGCGGCAGGCCCGGCAGGGCCGCGTCCGGCGGGATCAGCGCGCTTTGCAGCGCCCTAGCCTCCTTTAAAACGCGCAGCTCGTCCAGCGTATAGGCGCCATCCAGGTCGAAGCTGCCGCTGCGGCTGCGCAGCAGAAAGGAAAGATAGGCAGGCGCGCTTAGCCTCCTGCCGATATCATAGCAGAGGGTGCGCACATAGGTGCCCCGGCCGCATTCCGCCCGCAGCAAAAAGGACTGCGGGCCGGTCTGTTTTAAAAATTCCAGCGTTTTAATATGCACTATGCGCCGCTTTTCCACAACCTCGGCCCCGGCGCGGGCCAGCTGGTAGAGCTTTTTGCCGCCGCTGCTTAAAGCGCTGTACATGGGCGCGATCTGCTCCTGCTCGCCTAGAAAAGCGGGCAGGGCGGCACACAGGGCCTTCGCCGTCACATCCGTTTGCGCCTGCTCCACAGCCCTGCCGTAGGAGTCCTGGGTATCCGCGGCAGCGCCAAAGGTGATTTCGGCGATGTATTCTTTATCTTTATCAACCAAATAATCAAATAGCCGTGTAGCCCTGCCAATGCAGATGGGCAGAACCCCTGCGGCCCCCGGATCCAGCGTGCCCGTGTGGCCCACCCGCTTCTCTCCAAAAAGGCGGCGCAGCTCTAAGACCGCGTCGCTGGAAGTCATACCGGGCGGCTTGAGTAAATTGACCACGCCGCAGCTCATGCCAAAGCTTCCTCAGCCCGCCGCAGGGCATCCGCCCAAACGGCAGGCAGATCGCCCCGGGCCGTGTAGCCCGCCGCCCGCTCGTGGCCGCCGCCGCCCATTTGTGCCGCAATAGCCCCCACATCGGCCTTAAGCTTGGAGCGCAGGCTGATCTTCCAGCCGTTTGCCCCGTTTTCTTTGATGAAAATGGCGATCTCAACGCTCTCGATATCGCGCACGCAGTCCACCACGCCCTCGGTATCCTCATCGCGCGCGCCGCTCTCGCCAATCTCGGCCCGGCTAAGGCTCGTGACGCCCACGGCGCCTTCCCGATACAAGCGGATGTTAGCAATGGCCGATTGGAGAAGCCTGAGCCTTTCGAGGCTGGTGCTGCGGTAGATGCGCAGGTTCAGGCCGTAGCCATCCGCCCCGGCATCGAGCAAGTCGCCGGCGATGCGCAGGGTCTCGCCCGTGGTGTTTGAATAGGCGAAATTGCCCGTATCCGTCATCAGGGCCGCATAGAGGCAGGCGGCGAAATCCGCCTCGGGCCGCACGCCTAGGCTTTGCGCCAGGCGGTAGATCAGCTCGCCCGTAGCGGCCGCAGACGGGTCTACGGCGTTATGCCGGGCGTAAGCATCGTTGGTGGGGTGGTGGTCGATGTTATACGTTGCCTGCGCGGCCTCGAAAAGACCGCCGGCCTTGCCCAAACGGGCCTTGTCCGCGCAATCCACAGCGATGACATTCTCGTAGCCCACTGCCTTGCTTGGCAAAAGCACCTCGCCCGCCAGCGGCAAAAAGGCATACATAGCGGGCACTGGGTCCGCGCATACGACCTCAGCCCGCTTGTTGAGCTTTCGCAGCAACCACAAAAGCGCCAGAGAGGAGCCTAAGGCATCCCCATCCGGCGACATGTGGGCGATGATGGTAAAGCCGTCCCCCGCCTTGATCAAGGCGCAGAGATCATCAATTTCCCGCTGTTGCAGCATAGGCTATTCCTCGCCAGGCTCGGGGGCTTCCCCGCCCCCGCCGATGTGCAGCGAATCGATCAGCTTGGATATATGCACGCTATAGGCAATGGAGTCATCCAGCACAAATTTGAATTTGGGCAGGGCGCGCAGCTGCATCCTGCGGCCCACCTCCCGGGCGATGAAGCCTTCGGCCCCGTTGAGGGCGGCAACGCTCTCCTCCCTGGGGGCCTGCTCTTTGTCGTATACGCTGACCCGCACCTTGGCCTGCTTGAGGTCGTTGGTGACCTCCACGCCCATGATGGTGGTCATGGGGGAGAGGCGGGGGTCCTTCATATCGCGGATGATCTCAGCGAGGGTCTTTTTGATTTCCTCGTTCATGCGTTGGTAACGAACAGACATTGGCTGGTTTTACCTTTCTACCTCCTGCATCTGGAAGGCTTCGATCACATCCTCCTCCTGGATATCGTTGAAATTCTCCAGGCCGATGCCGCACTCGTAGCCGGCGGATACCTCTTTCACATCGTCTTTGAAGCGTTTGAGGGAGGATATCTTACCCTCGTGCACCACCACGCCATCCCGTACAACCCGCACCTGGGCGTTGCGGTTGACCTTGCCGCTGTTGACATAAGCGCCGGCGATGGTGCCCACGCCGCTCACCTTGAAGGTGTTGCGCACGGTAATGCGGCCCAGCTCCACTTCTTTGTAAACCGGGGCGAACATGCCCTTCATGGCTTTCTCGATATCTTCGATGGCCTGGTAGATGATGCGGTAGAGCCGCACATCCACGCTCTCCCGTTCGGCGGTCTCCCGGGCCATGGCGTCCGGCCGCACGTTGAAGCCGATGACGATGGCGTTGGAGGCGGA
>CAZAZI010000231.1:0-3361 GCA_964489575.1 uncultured Oscillospiraceae bacterium
GCTATTTCGCGGATGCGATCGAGCCGGAAGAATTCGAAGCCTTCGGCCCGGTGGCGCTCTTCCGCAGTTCCTTTGAAAAGGGCTGGAATGAAGCCCTTAGCGTGATCGCCCAGCGCCGGCAAAAGGGGCGTTAATCAGGCTTTTCGCGGCCCGCGCCGCCGGGAGGGCTTGCGGCCTGCGCACAGCGGGCCGCAGGCCCTTTGTCTTAGCGCCGGCCTTGACGCGGGCGCCGCCGTGCGGTATGGTTATTTGAGAGCGGAACTACAAAGCGGGGAAACAATATGGCAAGGCAACGCATTGAGGACGTACGCAAATACATCGACCTGCACGGCGAGGCTTCCGTGGAGGATTTGGTGGAGCTTTGCGGCGGTTGCTCCAAAATGACCATCTGGCGCTATTTGCAGCGGCTGGAAGAGGAGGGCGCCATCCGCCGCATCCGTGGCGGGGCCATCTCCAACAATGTGCGGGGGGATATAGAGGGTCTCTATTCCCAGCGCATGTATGAAAACACCGAGGCCAAGCGCCGCATCGCCGGGGCCGCCCTGCCCTATTTGGAGCCGCTATGCTCCATCTTCCTTGATGCGGGCAGCACCATCATGAGTTTGGTCAAGCAGCTGCCGAATCTGCGTTATACCATCATCACCAGCGGCACCAACATCGCTATCGAGCTTTCCCAGCGCTATGATATGAGCGTTTCCTGCGTGGGCGGCCAGATCAGCGGCTCCACCCTCTCCCTCTCCGGCCCCCAGGCCGAAGCCTTTTTGGACACGGTGAACATCGATACGGCTGTGCTTTCCGCCTCCGGCTATTCGCAAAAGGGCGGCTTTAGCATCGGTTCCTATACGGAGAGCCTGCTTAAGCGCCGCGCCATCGAAAAGGCGGGCCGGGTGATCCTGCTGATGGATAGGTCCAAGCTAGAGCGCACCCTGCCCTTCACCTTCGCCAGCCTGGCGGATATCCACGTGCTCATCTGCGACGGCCCCCTGCCCGAGGCCCTCTTGGCCGAGGCTAGAGAACAGGGCGTAGAGGTGGTGGAGGTATAAACCTTGCACGGATGGCGGCCGCGAGGCCCGGCGTTCGTGATGATTCCTAATCCCGTTTGCGTTGATAGAACGGCCGGAGGGGCGCCCGCCCTCCCATATATAAAAATAACAGGCCCCGGCGCATATGTCATGCGCCGGGGCCTTTGCGTGTTTGTATCGAGGTCAGATGCCGCGCTTGTTTTCCCGCACCTGCTCGAGCTCCGTGCAGTTGTGGCCGCATACGTGGCCGGGGAGGGGCAGGATGCGCTGGTGGATCGCGTCCACCATCCAGGAGGGTTGCGGGAAGAAGGCGTCCTCCAACTCGTGGGCGGGGGTGATCCAGTTCTTGGCGCCTACCACCACCGGCGGCGCGTCCAGCTCGTCAAAGCAGAGCTCCGCGATGTTGGAAGCGAGGTTGCGCATGAAGCTGTTGCGCTCGCAGGCGTCGCCCGTGATAATGATGCGGCCCGTCTTCTTTACGGATTCCATCACCAGGGTATAATCAAAGGGCACGATGGAGCGCGCGTCGATGACCTCTGCGCGCACGCCGTATTTCTCTTGCAGGATATCCGCAGCCTCCAGGGCACGGTAAAGCGTTGCGCCAATGGAGAGGATGCTCACATCGCTGCCCGCCCGCTTGATATCCGGCGCGCCGAAGGGGATCTCGTATTCCTCCGCGGGCACACCGCCCTGGTGGAACTGTTCGGCAACGTCGTAAATGCGCTGGCTTTCGAGGAAGATCACCGGGTCCGTGCCGTTGAGGGCGGATTGCATCAGGCCCTTGGCGTCATAGGGCGTAGCCGGGAAAACCACCTTGAGCCCCGGCACATGGGCGCACAGGGCGCTCCAATCCTGGCTGTGCTGCGCGCCGTACTTGGAGCCCACGCTTAGGCGCAGTACCACGGGCATTTTGAGCATGCCGGCGCTCATGGCCTGCCATTTGGAGAGCTGGTTGAACACCTCGTCTCCGGCGCGGCCCAGAAAATCGCAATACATCAGCTCGGCCACGGCCCGCCCGCCGCTCATGCCATAGCCCACCGCGGCGCCCACAATGGCCGCTTCAGCGATGGGGCTATTGAAGAGGCGGTGATAGGGCACGGCCTCGGTCATGCCGCGATAGACTGCGAACGCGCCGCCCCAATCCCGCACATCCTCGCCAAAGCTGACGAGCGTGGGGTCTTCATAATATTTGTTGATGATGGGCTCGGCGATAGCGTCGCGGTATTGATACACGCGGGCCTTGGGCACGGGCTTGCCGCTTTCATCGAAGGCAAAGCGGCTCTTCTTGGCGATCTGCTGCACGCGGGGGCATTCCTCCTTAGGCAGGAGCATTTCGCTGGGCCTTGACGTATCCATTGAGCGGATGGTTTGGTTGGAGAACATCAAATCGCCGATAAAATCCTTTTCGCTGCCGAAGATATCGATGCGGGGGGAGATCGTATCGTCGATGGAGAGCTTTAGGTTGCGCAGCATATCCGCCGCCACCTTGGCCCGGATAGCATCCAGCTCATTCTCGCCGCAGACTCCGGCCTCCACCAGCTGCGCGCCAAAGGCGCGGATGGAATCCTGGGCCTCCCAGGCTTCGATCTCCTCCTTGGTGCGGTAGCTGGATGAATCCGAGGGGCTGTGGCCGCTGATACGGTAGGTCACCACATCCAGCAGCACCGGGCCTTGGGCCTTGGCCACGGGCAGCTTGCGGCTGTAGGCGTCGATCACGGCCAGGGGGTTATAGCCATCCACCCGCTCCGCGTTTAAAGCGCCCGGCTCCATGCCGGCGGCAATGCGGGCCACCATATCGTAGCCCATGGTCTCGCCCCGGGTCTGTCCGCCCATGCCGTAAAAATTATCGTTGATGTTGAAGATGATGGGCAGGGCACGTTTGCCCTCGGGCCAGAGGCTCTTGATTTGATCCATCGTGGCCATCATGAAGCCCTCCCACACAGGGCCGCAGGCGATGGACCCATCGCCGATATTGCAGACGACCACGCCCGCCTTATCGTTGCACAGCTTATAGAGCGCCGCGCCCACGGAGATGGTGCCGCTGCCGCCCACGATGGCGTTGTTGGGATAAATGCCCAGGGGGGTAAAGAAGGCGTGCATGGAGCCGCCCAGGCCCTTGTTAAAGCCGTTCTCCCTGGCAAAGGTTTCGCACATCATGCCATAGAGCAAAAAGTCAACGCCCTGCTCGCGGATAGATTTGGAGCCATCCTTCACCACGCCGTAGGTTTTGCCGCCAAAGAAATCCTCCATTACTTTTTGCAGCGCGCCTTCCTCCATCACCTCGATGGAGCGCAGGCCCTTGGCCACGATCATGGCGGCGGCCCACGCGCCCAGGGTCA
>CAZAZI010000232.1:0-3353 GCA_964489575.1 uncultured Oscillospiraceae bacterium
AGTGATATATGTGTTGCCAGCAAAAAACATTTAAATAGTAATGTATGCAATTGATAAATTTTAAATAATAGTATAATATATATATTGAATGCAATCTTGCTGAAGTACCAGCGGGTGTTGCATTCTTTTTTTGTTGCAAAAAGGAGGAACTAATTGAAAAGAAAATTTAAAAATTTTGTTAGAAACATAAATAAAATTATGTTTTATCAAAAATATAAAAGAACATATAATTATATGTTACAACAAACTTCATTCAAAGAATATATAATAAAATTTGTAATCGTATTAATTATTACATCTACATCAATGTATTTGATTTTTCCAAAAGTTATATATACTTTGATTATTGGTTTTATAACAACAGTATTTTATATTAATCAAATATATCTGAATAGTAAAAAGATAAATTATGAAAAATATTTGTTAACTCAATTAACAATATACACAAGTCAAATGTCATTATTGTTAACATTTAATAATGTATACAAATCACTTAATGACGTTGTCAAATTTTTAGGTGAACCTATAAAAAGTGATATTATAAAAGTAATTAAACAAATAGAAATCGGTAACAGTATAACTACAAGTTTCAGAGATTTTAATGAAAAATATAATAATAGAACGATTAGTTTATTTAATCAAACATTAGAAATTTTTGATAATCACGGGGATCGAGATTCAGAAGAAGTTCTTCATAACATAAGTGAAGAATTAAATATGTTAAAAATTAGAAAAGATAAATATTTGAAATACAAGAAAGAATGGCGAGTAAATTTCTACGTTGTTCTTTTTTTATGTATGAGTATGCCAATTATATTGAAAGCAATGATACCAACTATTTATTTAGAATTTATGGAAAGTATTGGTAATGCAGTAATGATTGGTATTGTAATAGCTAATCTATTTATTATTAATAAGGTAGAAAAAACTTATCGAGATCAAAATATAGGGGAAGGAGGCTATTGATGAAAAGATATGATTCAAGGTTTGGTTTTCTTTTGACTAACAAACAAAAACGAGATATAAAAAGAAGAGCTAATAAATTAGATATTTCAATTGCTGAATATTTAAGATGTTTAGTTAAAATAGATACTAGATTTGATGAGATTGAAAAATTTAATGCTAAAACAAAAGACAAACTTCGAGAAATAGATATCATTAAAGCAAAAATGGGTGATGTGAAATGAAAAAAATATTTATAAAAAAAGATTTAAAAGACTTATTAAATTGGCTTGGACTAAACTATAAAAAAGCTATGCGAAGAAGAGTTTTTAATTCTTTGTTAATCTCAATGTTAATTTTTTTAGTAGGAACCTTTGTACATAATATATCTATTCAAATTTTTAGTATAATTTCATTTTTTTTATATTATAAATATCAATATTATGAAATCAAAAACAAAAGAAAAAAATTAGTAATTATTAAAAAAAGAATGTTTCCATCCTTCATGAAAAAATTATTAATACTCATAAAAACTAATAATATTTATCAAGCATTAAATAAATTGATTGAATATACTGATGAACCTATTAAAAAATATTTAATAGAGTTAATTAATAATATTGATGATGATAAATCAATTAAACCATATATAAAATTTGCTGAAAGAATGGAATTTTCAGAAGCTTATCAAGTAATGATAGTTATTTATACTTTTAGTGAGCATTCCATGAAGAAAGAATATTTGACGAGTTTAGAAAAAATGATATCAAGGTTATATGATAATGAAATAGAAGAATTAATTGAAAAGAAAAAAAGATTTCTATGGGTGCTACCTAATATGACGATTGTAACAATGTTAGTACTAATTTTCTCACTTGCACTATATATGTTTTCTAATATATTTGGTGAGGTGAGATTTTAATGAAAAGTATTTTTGATGTTATCATGATTATTTTTATTAGTATGACTATGTTTGTTAGTATGTTATTCTTTTCTGAAGAAATTTTAATCAAACAACAAGCAGTTCAAATTCGAAATAGATTAATTAATTTAGTAGAAATAGAAAGTGGTTATACCGATAAAGTAGAAGAACAATTAAATGAAGACTTAAAATACTTCAGTAAAAAATATATTATTAATGTTTCTAAAAATGGCAAATTAGAACAATTTGAAAAGTTAGAAATAGAAGTTGTTATTAAACATAATAGAAAACTACCATTTAATAGTGAAAGAAAAGTTGATCATATAAGCAGGGGAGTTTATTACAATGTTAATCCTTAATATAGAGCAAGTTGAATCAGGTTGGGTTATAGGAGCTATTCGCTCTATTTTATGGATGATAGCTAAAGGATGTTTATTACTGTTGGATGGAATGTTTGCCATTATCAATGAAGTTTGGAGATTTAAGTTTTTTGATAATGAGTATGTTAATACATTATTTGGTGGAGCAATTATATTTGCAAGTGCTTGGATTGTACTCAAAGTAATGATAGAGTTTTTAGTTAATCATATTTTAAAAAATGATAATGATCAAAATCCTTTAACAATTTTTAAAGGAATTGTGATAGCTATTGCAGTAATGTTTTTAATAACGCCGGTCTTTGATTTTGGACATAAATTTTCTACAGCATTAACAGATTCAATTATAAAAGTTACTAATAGTACAAGTGGAGTAGAAAATAAAATATCGAGTGCTGTAATGGAATCTATGTCTAATAATAGCAATATGAAAAAAGAAGATAAAGAACATTTCGTAAAAAATTGGAAAACAGCAGATTACAATGCAACTTATGATCAAGGGATTTTAAAAAAGGATGTATATAAATATGACTTTAATTTATTCATGTTAATAGTTATAAGTATATTAATATTATTTTTATTATTGTTTATTGGCATTCAAATGGCCAAAAGAGTAGTTGAATTAGCACTTTATAGGATAATTGGTCCTGTTGTATCAACCGCACTTACTAATCCTAAAAGTAAGGCATTTCATACTTGGATGAAAGGAGCAATCGCTTTATTTTTAGTTACAGCAATTCAGTTTATTTGTTTAGGTTTATTAATAAACGTATTTGGTTCTACTGTGGATAAAAGTAATAATATTATGACTTCTATTTTATTATTAGTAGGCGGTTTATTATTTGTTATAACATCACCTAATATAGTATCTAATCTACTTGGTGAAAATATTGGTGCGATGAGTGCTTTTAATGATATTCAAACAACTGTTATGATGGGTGCTGGAGCAGGAATGGGACTAAATATTGCTAAAGCGGGACTTATGGGAGGATTAGCTAAAGGATCAAGTGTAATGAATGTAATACCAAAAGGTGCAGGTGCTATTAAAGGAATGAGTGATCAGTATAGAAATTTAAGATCATCAGGTTCATCAAGATTAAGTTCAATAGTTA
>CAZAZI010000233.1:0-3320 GCA_964489575.1 uncultured Oscillospiraceae bacterium
TCTGGTTATCCACCGTGGGCCGGCTGCCCCATACGTTGCGGATGATATAATCATACGTAAGCACCTTGCCCAGGTGCCGGGCGATCAGGGTGACGATCTTGTATTCGATGTGGGTTAAGTGCACATCGTTGCCGTCCACGGTAACGCGGCGGGTATCGAAATCGATCGTCAGGTCGCCATTTTGAAATTTTCCGCTTGGGGAATCCTGCCCGGGGCCCTGGTTGGTATGGCGCAGGGCGATGCGGATGCGGGCCAATAGCTCCGCCGTGCCAAAGGGCTTGGTCACATAATCGTCTGCCCCGGCATCCAGCGCGTCGACCTTTTCCTGCTCGCGGCTGCGGGCGCTGACCACGATGATGGGCACCTGCGTCCATTGCCGCACCGTGCGGATGATATCCACGCCATCGATATCCGGCAAGCCCAGGTCGAGCAAAATCACATCCGGGCAATGGGAGGAAATCAGGGCGATGGCCTCTCGGCCCGTTTTGGCCTGCAGCACCCGGTATTGGTTCGCGCAAAGCACGGTGTTCATAAAATTGACGATCGCTTTGTCATCTTCGATCAGGAGAATGAAGGGCATGTTATTCATTATGTTAGGATGCTCCTTTCGGATCGCTTATACTTAGCCTCTATTATATAAGTTTATTATATACATCGCAAGCGATAAAATGATGTTAAGCTAAGCCGAAAAAGCGACAAAAAGGCGATAACGCCGGCCGGCCTGGCCATAAGGATTCATTATGAATCCCTTCGTGTTGGCCAGGTAAACGGGCTAAAATGCCCCTATTCGCGCCAAAAGTGCAAATTATTAGCCGGATTCGGCCTGCAAAAATTGCCTTCGGGATGGAATTGTGTGCCAAAGTGTGGCAAAATATAAAGAGAATCAATGTGTGACCGCAAGGGAGATTAACGGTTTTTATAAAGACCGTAACCGATACAGGCCGGGCCATGCCGAAAGGAGCGTTTGATGGCTGCGTTATGGGCGGATTTTAAAACGGGCGTAAGGGATATCATGCGCAAGACCAAGGGCTTTAAGCTGGAGTTGCGGCCGTTCCTGCGCATGCTGGCCGTGATGGGCATAACGGTGCTCTTCTCGTTTTTGATGTATTTTCTCTATGGCGAAAACGTCAACGCCTCGGTGGTCTTTACCCTGGCGGTCATGGTGGTGTCCTGCGTCACGCCCGGCTATTTTTACAGCACCGTGGCTTCGGTGCTGGGCGTGTTGGGCGTGAATTACTTTTTCATGTGGCCCTACCTGGGCTTCAACTTCACCCGCACGGGCTATCCCATTACCTTTGTGCTGCTCTTTTTCACCTCCTATATCACCAGCACGCTGATGACCATCTACCGCAACCAGGCGGAGCGGGCACGCAAGAACGAGCGCCTTACGGATGCGCTCTACCGCATGACCAACGAGCTTTTGAGCGTCGATGCGGACGCCGAGGTGAGCCGCATCGTGGAAAGATGGATTGCCAGCATCAGCGGCTGCCCGGCCCATTTTCTGAGCGACCCCACGGCCTTTACGGGGCCGGCGGATGTGATGCTGCTGCCCGTGGAGGTAGGCGGCAAGCCCGCGGGCGCTTTTGCCGTGGAGATGCGGCGCGAGCTTTCGCAGGATGAAGACGCGCAGAACATCCTGCGCCTTTTTGCCGCCCAATATGCCATGGTGCGCGGTCGCCAGCTGCTCGCAGCCGAGCGCAACCGGGTCTCTTTGGAAATGGAGGCGGAAAAGCTGCGGGGCAACCTGCTCAGAGCTATCTCGCACGATTTGCGCACGCCGCTCACCAGTATATCCGGGGCCACCAGCGCCCTGATGGACGCGGGCGAAGCGTTATGCCATGAAGAGCGGGATCAGCTTTATACCGATATCCGCGACAACGCGCAATGGCTGATCCGCATGGTGGAGAACCTGCTCTCCGTGACCCGCATCAGCCAGGGCGTGGCTGCCATCCATAAAACCCCGGAAATGCCCGAAGAGGTGCTGGCGGATGCGGCCGGGCAGATCCGCCGCCGCTTCCCGGGGCAGGCGCTTTCCGTTCGGGTGCCGGAGGAGCTGCTGATCGTACCTATGGACGCAACGCTCATCGAGCAGGTGATTATTAACCTGGTGGAGAATGCCATCTACCACGCCGGGCCGGGGCCGGTTGAGATCGAGGCCAGCCGCACGGGCGAGGAGGATGCCCTTTTCCGGGTGCGGGATCATGGCGCGGGCGTAGACCCGGCGCGCATGGAGCGGCTGTTCGACGGCTATGTGATCCACCCCGAAGCCTCGGAGGATTCCCACCGGGGCATGGGCCTGGGCCTTTCCATCTGCGCAAGCATCGTGCGCGCCCACGGCGGGGCCATTTCCGCTGCCAACGCGGCTGACGGCGGGGCCATCTTCAGCTTTACCCTGCCGCTTGAGGGCACGCCCCAGGGCGCGCCCGGCGCGTTATTACAATAAATTCATTTTATTTATCCGCATGTATATAGTAAAATAATGGGGATATTACGTTCTCCATCTTTTTGCCCTGCCGAAAAGCACGTTTGCGTTTAAACCCATCTCTCTTCCCGCAGGCCGGGCAAACATTAAAAACTTAGGAGGATATTGCCCATGTGCGGTATCGTAGGCTATATCGGCGGCAAGCAGGCCGCCCCCTTGCTGTTGGAAGCGCTGCAAAAGCTGGAATATCGCGGCTATGATTCCAGCGGCGTGTGCGTGATCGAAGCGGACGCCATTCAAGTGGCCAAGGCCAGGGGCCGGCTGCGGGTGCTGGAGGAAATGACCCACGACGGGCAAGACCTGCCCGGCTCTTTGGGCATCGGCCATACCCGCTGGGCCACCCACGGCGAGCCCAGCGACCTCAATTCCCACCCCCACCTGAGCCAGAGCGGCCGGGTTGCCGTGGTGCATAACGGCATCATCGAAAACTATCTGGCGCTGCGGGATTTCCTGTTGGAGCAGGGCTACCGCTTCGTTTCCGAAACGGATAGCGAGATCGTGGCCCAGCTGATTGATCATTGCTACCGGGGCGACCCCATCCGCGCCGTGCGCGAGGCCGTGAATATGCTCACCGGCTCCTTTGCCCTGGGCATCATCTTTGCGGATAAGCCGGATATGCTCATCGGCGTTCGAAAGGACAGCCCCCTGATCGTGGGCCTCGGGCAAGGCGAAAACTTTATTGCCTCGGATATCCCCGCGCTGCTCAAGCATACCCGGGATATTCTGCGCCTTGGCGAATACGAGCTGGCCGTGATCCGGCGCGAGGGCGTAGCGGTTTATGATCGCTACGGCGCGCCCGTGCGCAAGGAGGTTCAGCATGTGGATTGGGATGTGGGCG
>CAZAZI010000234.1:0-3318 GCA_964489575.1 uncultured Oscillospiraceae bacterium
CAGGGCCACGGCCGTGGTATCCGAGCCGCCCCGGCCCAGCGTGGTGATATTCCCCTGGGCGTCTACCCCCTGAAAGCCCGCCACCACCACTACCTTGCCTTGGGCGATGTGCTTTTTGAGCGTATCCGTCCGGATATCCACGATCTTGGCCCTGGAATGGTTATCGTTGGTGACGAAGCCGCACTGGCCGCCTGTGAGGGATACGGCGGGAACGCCCATGCCCTGCAGCGCCATTGCCAAAAGGGAGATGGTGGTCTGCTCGCCGGTAGCCATCAAGGCGTCCAGCTCGCGGGCATTATCCGCACCCCCGGTTTGCCTGGCCAGGTCGATCAGCGCATTGGTGGTTTTGCCCATAGCGCTGGCCACCACCACGATATCCTCGCCGGATCGCCTCGCATCGGCAATGCAGGCGGCCACGGCCTTGATTTTTTCGATCGTGGCCACGCTGCTGCCGCCATATTTTTGTACGACGCCCATATTGCCTCCTTCAAAACTTTATTTAAACTTAAATGGTATACATTCTCTGCTGTTTTTACCATATTATCACCCACAATCGGCCAATTGTACTGCAAAAGCAACGTATGTGCTGGATTTTCCTGCACAAACAAAAACCGGCCGGCGCTAAGCGCCGGCCGGTCGATCAATCCAAAAGCCTGCGAGGGGATATACCACCCCCGGCAAAAGCCATTGCGGAATCATCTCAGGCAGACAGCGCTCCTGCATCTCTGCAGACAGTGCTTGGGATCTTCTCCCAAACCCCATTCCCCGGGGCATGCCTGCCCGAAGAATTCGGCGGAATTGCTGCTGCTTGCGATCATAGCCCGCCGGCTCCCGCAAACCTCGTCGCTTCCGCGCCTCTATCTTGCACGAAAAGATATCACAAAGGGCTGGCGCCTGTCAAGATAAATCTTGCGGTATTTTTCAAAATAGCGTACAATCTGGAAAACTCGCGCTGCGTGAACGGGGGGAAGGGAATGCTGGAAAGGCTGCGAACATACAGGCGGGATCTGCACAGGATACCCGAGCTCGGCTTTGATCTGCCGCGAACCGTCGAATACGTGGAAGGGGTGCTGCGGCCCCTCGGCTGTGAGGTAACGCACCCCGCCCAAAGCGCCGTGTGCGCCTTTTTCGATGCCGGAAAGGCGGATACGCTGGCGTTCCGCGCCGATTTGGACGCGCTGCCCGTGCAGGAAGCCACGGGCGCGGCCTATGCCTCCATCCACCCGGGCAAAATGCACGCCTGCGGCCACGATGGCCACACGGCTTTGTTGCTGGTTCTAGCGGGCCTCGTTGAGGAGCGCGGGGCCTCGCTTGCGCACAACGTGCTGCTGATCTTCCAGCCCGGCGAGGAGACCACGGGCGGGGCCAAGGATATCTGCAAGAGCGGCGTATTAGAGCGCTATAAGGCCGCCAGCGTTTTCGGCATGCATCTTTGGCCGGAGCTGCCCAAGGGAACGCTTTGGACGCGGCCCGGCCCCGTGATGGCCAAGACCGGCATCGTACAGGTAAAGATCGAGGGCAAGAGCGCCCACGTAACGCGGGCCGCCCAAGGGGCGGACGCCCTGCGCGCGGGCGTGGAGTTTTTGCACCGGGCCTACGCTATGGCCGAAAGCATCCCGCCGCTTAGCGAAGAGCGCCTCCTGAAATTTGGCCTTATGCAGAGCGGGGCCACGGAAAACGCCCTGAGCGACCATACCTACATCCGCGGCACCATGCGCGCCTTTAGCGCCGAATTGCACGGGCAAATGCACAGGGCGCTCTGCCATATCGCCGCCGCTGTAGAGGGGGAGTCGGGCTGCCGCCTGCATCTTTCCCTTTCCGAGGGCTACCCGCCCGTGGTCAACGACGCGGCGCTCTATGCGCGGCTTATGGCCCACCTGGGTGCGGATGCGCCGGGGCTGCTGGCCGCGCCCTTTCTCACGGGCGAGGATTTCTCCTTCTACCAGCAGCGCGTAGCGGGCGTGTTTTTCTTCCTGGGCACGGGCGGCGGCGCGCCCCTGCACGGGGCTGCCTTTGATTTTGACGAGGCGGTCTTGCTCGCCGGCCTAGGCCTGTATGAGCGCCTGCTGGCCATTTGAATCCGTCTGCGCGAAACAGCGGCGGAGCTAAACGCTCCGCCGCTGTTATGTCGATATAATTAGCCGTTATGCCTTCGGCTGGGCTTTTCTCTTTTTTACGCGGTTGCCCTTACCCTGCATGTAGGTGCCAAAGGTGAACGCCGCGATGGCCAGCGCCCACGCTAGCCAGGGCGAATCGCCCGCCTTGGGCAGGAGGGAGTCCGATACCGGCGCTGCGCTATAGCCGCCGATGCTATCGGCAGCGGCCAGCGCGCCCATGGGCAACATGCCCAGCAGCAGAATGGACACAAGCGTTGCGCAGAGCAGCCGCTTGCGGCCCCGGCGCGTGGTGTAGAATAACCTGTGAGCCATGTGTTGGTCTCCTTTTGCGATGCAGGATAGCGCGTGTGGTTTTAATAAATAATGCGCGTATGTATACTATACAATCATATATGATTTTAATCATACACGATGCATCGGTAAAAATCTATACTTCTGTCATAAAAAGACACCTTTTTGCAAATATCCGCCTATTTATCTATGGGGCATCTAATAAAAAGCATGCCCTGGGGGGCATGCCTGCAAGCGGGAGGAAGGCGCGAATCAAGGTTGGGGCTCGCCGGGCTCGGCCTTGGCGCGGCCCGCGACCTGGGTGCTATAATAGTGGATGGCGGCGATAAAGCCTAAGGCGATGGCTAGGCAGAACAGCGGCAGCGTGATGCTACCAAGGGGGAGGAAGGGCGGGAAGTTGGAGAGCAGGGTAAGGATCACGCTCACATTGAAAAAGCCGGCCGCAAACTTGCCCCACCAATCCGAAACCACCACCACGTTCTTTTTGCCCAGCATGAAGAGGCCGCCGATCAGCATGGCCAGCTCCTTAATGGCGGCCACCAGCGGGATGAACAGCGGCAGCCAGCCTTTGAAGTAAAAGGCGGTGAGGGCGCAAAGCAGCATCAGCTTATCGGCCAGCGGGTCGAGGATCTTGCCCAGGTTGCTGATCCAGCCGTTGCGGCGGGCCAGGTAGCCATCGAGGATATCCGTAAAAAAGGCGGCGGCATAGACGATCAGCGCGGCCAGATAATCATCCCGCCGGAAGAAATAGATGAATACGCCCACCATCCCAAGGCGCAGGCCGGAAAGGATATTGGGAATATGCTTCATGTCCGCCTCCTTACCGCTTACATACCGGGTAAAAGCCCCACCACTTATCATTATACCCTCTTTTGGCATTCGAGGCCACAAAAAGATGGCGGCATTGCGG
>CAZAZI010000235.1:0-3315 GCA_964489575.1 uncultured Oscillospiraceae bacterium
GCTTGCCATCCACCAGGATGCCGCCGCCCACCAGGCCCAGCTCCTGCATATGCGTTAGACCGATGCGGATAGCCTCCTGCTCGCCCAGTACGCCGTACTCGGCAGGATCCTTGCCGGCCAGCCATTCTTCATAGATGGCCATGCAATCGGCGTACATCTCCGGCGTAACGGTAACGTATTTATAAGTATAGCGGGAGAGGAACTGGTTGATATGGTTCCGCTTGCCGTGCAGCCGCTTGCCCTTGAGGGTAAACAGGTCTTCCATGTTATATACGTAGTCGAAATTGCCCCGATCCGCCGCAAGGATGAAGTCCGCCCGCTCAAAATAGGGCTTATACTTTTCCGTTATGCCCCGGAAGGCCGGGCGCGCGCCGATACCCGTTAGGTAGGCCGAGGCCGTGGCAATGGCCTTGGGGTAATCCTCTTCCCGCAGGGCCAGCGGCGCCAGCATAAAGGGATCAAGGTGCGGGAATGTAAAAAGGATGTAGAGGATATCCTCCTGCTCCGCAATGCGGATGCGATCCTCCTTGCACCACATAAGCAAACTGGTAAAGGTATATTCAGAGTTTTGAATGTGCAGTGGTTTGGTATAGCTATGCACCAGCTCGCGCATGGAAAGGCCCACGGGCTGGAAGCGTAGCTTATTCGGTTCGTTCGTCATAAGTGCCCCCTTTTTAAGATTCATTATCATTGTATCTATTCCGGCAACATTATGCAAGCCCTTCCTGGCCGCCGGCATACAATCCGGGCCCGGCCTCCGGCCCGGGTTCCCGGCCCCTTGCCCGCGCCAAAAGCCTTTCCCCTAGTTTGGATCGCGCATACCCAAAACATGACGCAAACCCGTAGGGCCGCCGCGTGCCGTTCCCTCCGCCGATGCCGCGCCACCTCCCTTAGCAAAGCCTGCGTTCTACGCGCGGGGTCTAATCCATAGCCAAGGCCCGCAGGCATTCCAGAGCGGCGCTTCGCGCGGCTCGATCCGCGCTTTGGGCCTGCAAGGTTAGCCGCTCGCGGAAGACATCCCGGGCATAGGGGATGGAAAGGATATCGCCAAAGAAAAACTGGCTGTTTATATCCAGGCTGTAAAAGCCCTGGCCATCCCCCTCGTTGATCAGGCGCATAGGCAGGTCGAAGCGCAGGCGGATGGGGTAATTTTGATAAGAATAATGCACGCTCACATCGCATAATAGCGTGCCGTTTTCCCCGGAGAAGGCGTTGACGAACGCCAGGGTATATTCCACCGGCGCGCCCGGCGAATCGCCCAGGGCGCAGCCGCCGGACAACCGAAACCTTGTCGCCTCGCCGCCGGGGGTAAAAATGATCCATTCGTTCCAGTCCTCGCCATGCAGGTAATAGGCGGGGCCAGCTTGGAGAATGCGGACGGGCACGGCCGGTTCCGGCTCCGTATAGGCAAAGCGCTTATAGGCCGTGGTGAAAGAATAGCCCTCTCCTTCCCGCAAAAATAGGAGATACAGGGTGGTATACAGCTCCCCTTCCCGGCGCTTGGGCATGCGTGCCTCCAGCACCAGCGCATCCCCGTTTTCATAGCGCTGAACCGAATTGCGCGGCCCGTTCGCCGGCCCCGCGTCCGGCAGGCCGAAGCCATCCGGCAGCCGCAGGCCCGCAGCTTGCAGGGCCGCCTCGATATCCGCCTCGCCCAGCGCTTCCGTCAAGGCAGCAAGATCCGCTGCCGCCAGCGTGCCGCTTGCGGCCGGAAGCTGCTCCGCGTTTTCCATGTAGCACCTTTGGCCGTTATTTTCCCGCGCGGCATAGGCCCGGGCGGGCAGCGCGGCCTGGCGGGCGGATAGCACGTTGGAGGTCATATAGCGATACCCCTCGATCTCGAGGTTCAGCTCTTCCAGCATGAGTTCCCCGATCCAGCAAACCGCCTCGTCCTCGGCCCGCAGAAGCAAGGCCACGCGCTGCCGCAGCGCCTCCCGCAAAGCCTTGGATCGCCCAAAGGACAGGCGGTGGCCGATATCCGGAGCATAGGTATACATGCCCTTGCCATCATTATCGTCAAACACATGAAAGGTAAAGGTTCCCTTGAAAACATCCGCGAAATCCGCATATTCCAACCCATCGATATGCAAATATTCCGCAGCCGCACTTTCATACCGAAAGGCGCATTCCAGTATGAAATGAATGCCGCCGCCGGGCAGCGCTTGGGTGCTTGTTACGCGCATGGTCTCAAAGGTTTCAATGGCGAAGTGCGCGTCCATCCGCTTCCGGGGGTAAGCAAGGTATTCATACGCGCCCTCCCGCAAGGGGAAAAGCTTGGCCAGCCGGCATGATTCGCCGGAGCCCCAGGCATCCTTGCAGGCGCATTCGAAATACAGCAAATCCCCCGCCGCGATGGCGCGGTGCTCGTCCTTGCCATGCACAACGGCCCTATCCATGGCCGCAAAGCGGTACTCCTCCCCCTCCTTGCAAAATATCAGGTGCGCTAGCTCGTCCCCATATTCTCCCAAATGGTCTATCGTCAGATATACCACCCCATGGCTCAGCCTTTCCAGCGCCGCGGGAATCTTGCCGCGCGCCTCCGCCTCGGCCAGGGTAGGCAGGATGATGGCATCGCCGCCGCCTTTCCCCATGGCCCGGAAGGTCAGCCCATAGGGCGCAAGAACCTCGTCAAGCGTCCGCGCTTCCTGCGCGCGGTTCAGCTCGTTTATCAGCGCGTCCAACCGGGCCTTGGTCACCGTGCCGCCCGTGAGGTAGCCCGGCAGATACCCCTCCCCCCAGTAGCCGCCGGAGCCATCCTCTTCTTTTAAGTATATCTTTTCCGCGCCGCTCTCCGGCGTTTCAAAACGCATGGGCGGCAGGGCGTCCAGCGCCGCACGCAATTCCGCCGCGTCATATTCCCCGGGAAAGGGGCGATGTGCGGCCATGCTTTCCAGCGTGGCCTCTTGCTGCGCCTGCGGGGCATAGTCGCTCTCCTGCGTGATGCGGATATCCAGCGGTCGCTGCGCGGTCTCCGCCGCGGCGGGCGGAACCGCCTGCCGTTGCGCGCAGCCGCCCAAAAACAGGGCGCAGGCCAGCAGTGCGAGAACGTTTTTTCGCATAGATGATCTCCTTGTAAGGGGACGCGGCGCGCCTCCCCGTTTGGAATAGTATACCAGCATATTTTGAACGGGTTATGAAGAAAGCGCCGCTGTAAAAAAGTTAGCAAAAGTGGGGACGGCTCGTGGCCGCCCCCGTGTGGCTGTCGAAAAAGCACCTAGGGGTTCGGGGGCCTCAGCCCCCGGAAGCTATAATCGCCGCCAGCGATAGGTGCGGTGGCGGCGAAAAGGCTTGCGCAGCAAGGGTTTCCCCGCAGGG
>CAZAZI010000236.1:0-3300 GCA_964489575.1 uncultured Oscillospiraceae bacterium
GGCCGCTTTGAGCAGGCCGGTGATCTCCTCCTCACGCCCATAGCAGCCCGGCGCGTAGACGAGCCCTGTGGAAAGGCCCAGCGAACCCGCCTGGATGCACTCGCGCAGCATGCCCTCCATCCGCTCCTGCTGGGAAGCAGTGGGCGCGGAATCATCATAACCCATGGCCCAAAGGCGCAGCGTGCCATGGCCGGTAAAGAGGGCCACGTTAAGCGCTAGGTCTAAGCCCTCGATATAGCGGGCGTAAGCGTCGAAGCCCGCGAGGGCGGCCGGGGTCTTCGGCAGGGTGGGATAGGGGGCGGTGCCGGAAACAAAGCGCGTGAATTCATCGAGCCGCTCCGGGTCGCCCGGGCACATGGAAAGGCCGCATTGGCCGGCCACCTGTGTGGTGATGCCCTGGGAGAGCTTGGAGAGGGAGGAAAAATCGCTTTCCAGCATTAAATCGCCATGGGAGTGCGCATCGATAAAGCCCGGGCAAAGGGCCATGCCCTTGGCATCCAGCAGCTTCCATGCAGGCGGCGCGCCCTGCCCGGCCCGCACGAAGGCGATGCGGCCCCCGCTAAGGCCCACGCTGCCCCGAAAGGCGGGCTTGCCCGTGCCGTCTATGATATTCGCATTGTAAATGCAAAGCTCCGTTGTTTTCTCCATCGTTTCGAATCTAACCTCCATAAAGACAGGCCGCTCCCGGAGCCGCCCGCCTTGCGTTACCCTATCAAATTATAGTACCCGCTCCGGGCTTTTGCAATGGGGCCGGGCATTTGGGCCGCCCGCGCTTTAGGGCAAATGCGCCGGCTCCACATCGTAATAGACCTCTCCTGCATAGGGGCTAGCTTCAATGGCGGCCTTGGCGTCTATGGAAAGATCATAGCGCAGGTAGTTAGCGTCCGCCTCGGTGAGGACGCCGCCCCGCCGATCCGCCAGGCGGAACACGCTTTGGGCAATCATCCCTTCCACATTCACCAGGTTCAGCGCCACATACCAGCCCACCAGCAGTAGGGCGCAGAGCCGCAGCAGGCCCGGCTTGCCCAGGGCGCCTATGCCATAAAGCCGCAGGGCGCAAAGGATCACCGCCGCTGCCAGGTAGAGCATCAGCCATAGGGAGAGCAGCCGCCGCCAGGTGAGGGCGTAGGCACCGATATACAGCCCCAGCCGCACAAAGGCCGAAAGCAGCACCACCGCCGTCGCCAACAGCAGCAGGCCCAGCAGGGGCTTCAAGCCCTTGTGGGGCCGCGTGCGACATAGGCCCACCGAAAACACGCAGAGGTTGATGGCCGCCACCCACAAAAGCTGGCCAAAGCCGCTCACCGCATATTCGGAATAGGTCAGCCCCGCGGGCAGGCCCTTCCAGCCCGTGAGATAGGTGAATTGGAATATGGCAAAAACCAGGTAAGCCGCCAGCAGCATACTCACCGCCGCCATCAGCGACTGGGCCGGCACGGTGGCCTTTATCCCCTCTTTGGAAAGGGCGGGCAGCGTGCCGCCCTCCTCTCCCCAGGCGAGGTTGTAGATAAAGGAATAGAACAGCACCGCTATGATGAATAGGAGAATGATCTTGTTAAAGGAGACCTGCGGCAGCTTTTCCAGCAGGCCGGCGAGGGCCATCCCCATGGCCTGATCCGCCTTAAGCAGCAGAGCGCAGACCGCTATCAGCACAGGCAGGCCAAAGAGCAGGCCCAGCAAGGTGTTTCGCCTGGCCGCGAAAGCGCCTTCCTCCCCATCCTCAGCCGCGCCGCGCCGCAGCAACGCGGCCCAAGCGGCGAACCATTTGCCAATGGCGCTGAAGGGATACAAGCACCAGCAAAGAAGGTAGCTTCGCACCCAAAGCCAGGCCGCACCCGGCGGAAAATCAAAGGCGCACATTACGGCATGCAGCATCAGCGCCAGAGGGATAATGAGGAAGTTGAGCAGGTTGAGCGTCTCCTCCCTGTAGAGAGCGCTGTGCAGGAAAAGCAGGGCCACGGCCGATAGCAGATACCAGCCCTCCCATTTGGACTTAGCTCTCTGCCAAAGGCATAGGTAATACGCCGCCAGATACAGGCCCCAAAATAAGGCGTAGGCGGGCATCAGGTCGCGCGGGACGCCCCACCTGGTTTGGAAAAATACAAAGGCGCATACATAGCCCAGGGCCAGCGTGAGTAAAAGCAGCCATCCCGCCATACGCGGGGCTTGTGGTTTATGCTCCATGCTTCTCTCCTTCCGGCACATATTCTAAAATATCTTCCACACCGCACTCTAAAATGCGGCAGATGGCATCCAGCGTAGAAAAGCGGATGGCCCTCCCCTTGTTGTTTTTGAGGATGGAAAGATTGGCAGCCGTAATGCCCAGCTTTTCGCATAGCTCGCCCGAGCTGATGCGCCGCCTGGCCATGGCGATATCGAGATTCACGCGGATCATATGCCTCACACCCCTCCCCTAAATCGTCAGGTCGTTTTCCTGTTTATATTCCACGGCCCGGCGAAAAACCTGGGCCAGTACCAGCGCGAACAGGCCGGAGAGCACCATCACCAAGCCGCACACCGCAGTCATGAAGGTAAAGAGAAAACCGCTTTTGATAAAAAAGGCGACGCCGGCCAGCTCCGCGGCCAGGCCCATGCGAAAAAAGGCACGCACATTGCGCTCCACGAAAGGCTCCGTATCCACGCTGCGCAGCACGCCGATCAGCTCCGCCAAGATCCACAGGGCCATAGCCCCCATGGCCGTGAGAAATGTCATTACCGCCCACGACCGGCCCGGGTCGCTCATCCCATAGGCCAGCAGAAATGCCTGCCGCAGATCGGCCGATACATACAGCCCCCCGATGAGCAGCGCCACCAACGCGCACACGGCATAGAGCAGCACCCGGGTAAGGCGGGATAGGTTTTTCGGTTCCATATTTTTCACCTCCTGCCTTATAATATACCAGCACGTATTGAAATACAATATCTTTTTATCGTTTATCGATAAAAATTTATAAGTAAAAGGCCCGTCCAAATTGGCCGGGCCGGGGAACCTGAAAGGGCGTCAGCCCTTAGCGGGGGGATATTCGTTGCAGAGCAGCCGGTAAGGCGGCGCATCCTCCTCCACGCTGGAGAAGCGGCCCAGCGGCTGGTGAAAGCGGTTGTCATTCAGGTCGTCGTTGCACATGGAGACCTCGCCCAGCAACACCGGGCCATTGCCCTTTTCCACGGTAAAATCATGATACATACGGGGATAGATGCTGATGCTCTCCCCGGGGCAAAGGCGCACCTTAGAACCGGCCGGCACGTAATATTCCCGCCCGTCGCTGCAAATGCGCACATCCGTATCCAAAAAGCCCGCTT
>CAZAZI010000237.1:0-3297 GCA_964489575.1 uncultured Oscillospiraceae bacterium
CCCAGAAGTTGAGGAACACCACCTGGCCCTTGTAATCCGCCAGGGTGTGCGTTTCGCCATTCTGATCTTTCAAGGTAATCGCGGGCGCGGGAATGGGCTCCCGTTCCTCCGGCGCGGGCGTTTGAGCGGCTTCGGGGGCCACCGTGGTCGCGGGCACAGCTGTAGCTACGCTCTGCTCTGCCGTGGCCGCAGGGGTAACCTCCGTTTGCGTTTGGTTCAGATAACCGCTAAGGTTATCCATCCAGCCTGTGATCATCATCACGCCCATCAGCACCATCAGGATGCCGCCCGCCTTAACCGTATACTGCATGGCTTTTTGGTGCCGCTTGAAGAAATCGATCAGGCCGCTGGCGAAGAGGCCCACGGCCAGGAAAGGCAGCACGAATCCCAGCGTGTAAACGCCGATCAACATGAATCCCCTGGCAGCCGAGGCCGAGGAAGCGGCCATCAGCAGCACGGAAGCCAGCGTGGGGCCTACGCAGGGCGTCCAGGCAAAGCTGAAGACAAAGCCCAATAGGAGGGCGGTCCAGGGGTTCATAGCCATTTTATCAAGATTAAGGGGCAACCGCCGCTCCCGTGAAAGCGTCATCGAGGAGCCGAACACCCCTAGCTGATAAAGGCCGAAAACCACCACCAGCACGCCGCCGATCTTGGCAAAAATGGCGCGGTTGCCGCTGAAGAAGCGGCCTAGGGCCGTGAAGCCCAGGCCAAGCACGCCAAAGGCAAAGCTGATGCCCAACACGAAAAAGAAGGTGTTGCGCAGCACGATGCGCCGCTCGTAGACCTCCCGCCCGTTCTCATCCAGCGTTTTGCCACCGCCGGAAAGATAGCTGATATACAGCGGAATCAAGGGCAGCACGCAAGGGGAGAAAAAGCTGATCAGGCCCTGTAAAAACACGGTGATAGCCGGCACGCCGGCTTCCAATTGCAGTTTCATGGTTCCTCCTTAAAATCAAAAGGCAGTTGGGGATGCGGGCGCAGGCGAATCAGCAATATCTATTCAGCCGTTTGGCCGAATATGCGCCCTTCGAGATCCGCAATGGTGATGTTAGCCAGGTAGCCTTCGCATAGGCCATTCATCCGGCCGTAGATCTCATCGAGCAGGCCGGCCATACCCGAGGCGATCAGGCATTTCATATCGACATCGCCGCTGTGCCAGCCAGGGGAAATCAAGCGCGCGCCCACCGCCTGCGCCACCAGCGCCAGAGTGATCTCGCCGGACGGGAGCGCCGCGCTGTAGCCGCCCTCCGGCCCTTCTTTGGAGGAGACGATGCCGGCGGATTTGAGCTTGGCCATGATCTTGCGCACTCGCGCCGGATTGGTGCAGATATTTGCAGCCAATGCCTCACTCGATAGCATGCACCCCTTATGGCTCATGCACACCAGGGCATGCACAGCCGCGTTGAATTCGCCGTTCATATGCCTCTCCTTTGTTTTCGGCCATGGCCGAACTGTAACAACCTTAGTTTCATTATATGTTACTATAGCGGATACATTAAAGGCTGTCAAGGCATTTTGCCCCGGCAGCCGTATGTTCACTCTTTTGCCTTATTCTGGTTTATCTCGCCTCCTCCAGGCGGCGTAAATGTTTTTCGGCCAGCTGTATACGATCCATGCATCCATAGGCTAAACCGAGGGGGACTATAGGATCCCCCTCTACCCCGTCACCGCTATCATCGGCGCTGGGGGCGGCTCAACTTCCCGAATACCAATCCCCGCTATTTTAAAACGGCGCTCATTTTTTGGCCCGCAACAGCCTTAGGCCGAAACCAACCACGGCTCCGGATAATACGGCGGATATGCTGGGCAATACCATTTCGTAAATTGCCAGTATCCATAAGCCAATCACCACCATACACATGATAAGAATAACAATCAAATCTTTTTTCATTTTATGTCCTTTCCTTGCTGCATGGATTGCACAGCAGGCTCAAAGAAGGGATCAGCGTCCTGCTTGCTATATAGGATATCATAGAACGCAACGCAAGGGAAACCGTTTTCCCCATCGCTTTATTATTCAAAAACCGGACATAGTTCGCGCCCCGCGATATGGTATAATCTACAACAGGATGATACTAGGAGGGTGCCATGGCGGCCAATGCCTATTCCCTGGCGACGCTGGTGATGCGCTATGTGTTCGTGGGGATCATGCTCTATATCCTGGCCCGCATCATCTTTCATTCCATCAGCGAATACCAGGAGCTGCACCGCGCCCTGCGCTGGCTGAAGGATGGTTACGCGCGGCACATTGAATTCCTGCCCCCATACGATACCCAGGAGGGCGGGTATGTCTTGGTGCGCTCAAACCTCATCGGCCGCAGCCCCCGCTGCGATATTTACATAGACGACCGCAGCGTGCGCCGCCGCCACGCCCTGCTCTTTGAAAAGGGCGGCGAGGGCTATATCAGGCCAAGGGGACGGGCCAAGATCTGGATCAACGGCCAGCGTCCCCCAAAGCGCACCGCCCTTTTGCACGAAGGCGATTTGGTGCGGCTGGGCCAAGTGGAGTTCCACTATAAGCTCAAGCGCACCCCCTGGGAGGAAAAGGCATGAACAGAGTGCGGCACATGAGCGCGCTGGGGCTGCTTTTCATCGTGATGCTGTTTGAGCTGGCGGCCTTTGCCCTGCTCTCCCTGCGGGATGAAAGCTTTGATATATGGGCGCTGGCCTTTGCCCTGGCCTTAATCACGCTGCTGTTTTTGCAGTATGTTTGCCTGCTTTGGATCTCCCGCTATGCGGACAGGTTCCTCTTGGTGATCGCCAATCTGCTCGCGGCCATCGGCATGATCGTGCAGTACCGCCTCTCGCCGGAAACAGCCTTTCGCCAGCTTTTCCTCTATGGCATTGGCATGGTTGGGATGTTCGTTTGTGTGGGGCTGATGCACAAACCCGCCGTTTTTCGCAAGCTAAACTGGGTGATGATCGTCGCCAGCCTGGCCCTGCTTGGCGTGCTTCTGATCGTGGGCAAAGAGCAGGGCGGCGCGAAGAACTGGATCACCATCGCCGGTTTTTCCTTCCAGCCTTCTGAATTCGTAAAGGTAGCGCTGGTATTTATCGCCGCCAACTACCTAACCGAGCAAAGCGGCTGGCGGGATTGGCTGCCCTCGGCCATCTTCGCTATATTGGTGTGCGGCTTGCTGGTGATGGAGCGTGATCTTGGCGCGGCGCTGCTCGTAGCCGGCACTTATCTCATCATCTTCTATACCGCCACAGGCGATGTGCGCACCACCCTCATTGGCCTCGGGGCCGGGTGCTGCGGGGCCGTGGCCAGCTATTATATTTTCGACCACGTGCGGG
>CAZAZI010000238.1:0-3269 GCA_964489575.1 uncultured Oscillospiraceae bacterium
TTGCGGTGAATCTAACGGGGTGGTTCTTAGCAAGCATCCCCATCAATCTCATTGACTGCAATGCCGGGTTGGAGAACAGATAGAAGCTGTGAATCAGGTTTGCACCGAAACCACCGGATCCCTTCCGGTTGAAGTTGATGGTAATCTCCTTTGCATCCGAAACACTTCGTTCAATACTCCTGCCCATCTGCCTGGAAGTGACGTATGTAGCAAATCGGCTCATATCCTCAATGGTACGGTTCCCTTTCTCCATGAACTCAACATATGTTCGGAACGGTTTCAGGAAATCCCTCTGATCGCTGAACTCCCTCAACTTCTTGTTCACATACTTCTTGTTGTAGTCAATCGAATGGAGGTTTGCGTATCCGGTCTCCCCTCCATAGGCCTCAAATTCCTCCCAGTAGTGCTGGAACTCTTCGTTGCCATTATTGCCATTGCCAAAAACGTTGGATGAGATTGTTTTACCCACGAGGAAAACATTCTTGGCGAGCTTCATGGAGTAGGGTGTACCATCTTTGACTGCTGCAGATACAATCGCAAACTGAACGTCACGCATAAGGTTGGTAACCATAAATGCAGGGTTTCTCGATGTAAAGTTGGCGGCCATCTGCCGGGACCAGTATTCAACACCATGCCGCAGATTGTCCTTCTGTAGAAGATCCTTCTGTACAAGTCCATTGATAGCTTGTGCTGCCCTTGGGTTCCCGTTGATGAAGATAACCTTTTCCTCTCCTGCTATCCACACCCTGATAACATGCTCCGAAGCCTGGGCCTTCATGATCTTGACCCCGACATCAAGCTTGTTCTTGCCTTGGAAGGCTTTCCCTTCTGCGGCCAGATCTGCCATCTCATTGTTGAAGTAGGCAATAGCTTCTAGCACCTCGTTGGCCGATGCTGTAGGTGAGATCTCAGGGAATCGCTCTTCAAAGCCATCTGCCGTTTCTACAAACCACACATCTTCGATGCTTGCGTAGTTCGATGGATTTGTGGCCACAAGACGGTAGAACGCCTGCTTCATCCTGTTACGGTTAGCCTGCATGATGCCGCTCTCACCCATGCTCATGATGGTAGCGGTAGGGCTTTCGGCCTTCGATGTACGTCCGTATGCTTTCTTGACCGTTCCCTCAAAATTTGAAGGACTATTATCGATATACTCATACAGGTCTGTTGCCGTCACCTCTTCAAATCCACGAAGGGGTACATAATACTTGTACATGCCCCGTATCTTATCGTAGATATCCTTTGTCATGATGCCGGCGTTGTACTGCTTATCGAGGATCCACTTGGTTGCGTTGTTCACTCGGCTCCACAGGGCATCGATATCTTCTTTGGGCACTCCCCCCTCTATCTCTGCAACGATCTCCTGAGCGACCGCCTTGAAGTCCTCACGACCCCTTTCAGCTGCGATTGCAGTAAGACCGGAATAGTCTTTCTCTTCCTTCAGTTTTTCTGCGTAGGCCTCAATCTTACCATTGAGAGCCTCCATCTTTTCATTGTAGGCGTCCTCGTCTATCTTACCATCTGATAACTCCTTCCCCAGGTCGGCAATCTTCTTTGCGTATTTGCGTTTTGCCTCTTCCTCGGCCATATTGTCGTTTCTCTCAAGACCATGTTTGGCATTCATGTACTCATCGGCAGCATTCATATTACGACCGAAGATGTCATGGATCTGCTTCACAAACGGATCAACAAGGTTCTTTGTGTAGTATCGAATATCGGCCGTATTGCGAGATGTGAGCTGGTTCTCGAGCATGTAGGCATTGGCCCTGTCAGGGATAGACTTTCCTCCGGAAATGGCATCCTGCAGGATCCTTAGTGATGCCATTCGATCGAACCATCCCTCTTCAATTCCATACATCAAACTACGGAAGCCTCTGTTATGTCGGCTCCTGATACGCTGCTCATACTTGTCGTTCTTGATCGATGATGGTACCTCTCCTTTCCTGAAAAGGATGTTCTCATCCAGCTCGTTTGTCTTCACGGCCTCTTTAGCTTTCCAGACAACTGTTCCGTCGTCCGGGTTAGCATTGCGCCACAGCATGTACCTAAGTGCGTTGTCAGGCATATCAACGCCCAACAGCTCTTTGATACGTGAGAGTTCTGCTGGATCCTCTACGTTTGCCAGGTACTCTTCAATAGCTTTTGGCATACTGGTGAATCCCTTCTCTCTTGCGTTTGCGATGATATCACTCTTCGCCGGGGATCCCTGGAGAACATCGTTCAGGAAACCGGGATAGTTTGGTATTGATTTTTTAAGGTTATCAGCATTCTCAAATAGATCATTTACTCTTTCTTCGATTCCCTCAGTACTTCCATCGTTATTTTCCAGTGCTCGTTGTTTGAGATACGCTCCTGTCCTGAAGTTTTCAAAAATTCCCGAATCCTCCTTGCTATTTCCTTGTCCTGTACCTCTGTTATCATTACTGATGCGTGAAGATAACCCTCTGTTCCTGGTTTCCCCCGTGTTAATCCTACTCTTTTGAGATTGTTCATCGTGTAAGTTATTAAATACTTGTTCAACAAAATTACGTAATTTATCTGGCATTGTGCCATAATCAATGTTGTTATTCGCAACGTCTTCCAACGAGTTCTCTGTGAGAACGTATTCAACTGCGCGAGCTATAAATTCACTCCCCTGCATATCTTTCTCCCCGTCTCTATAGCTCTCCGGCAGCAACATGTCGAGATGCTTGTAGTCAGGATTTATACTGTCGATAAACTGTTCAAGTTCGTTATCTGAAAACACATTTCGTGTGATTCTGTGAGCGTTCTCATGGAACCATGTACTAATCAGATTCCCTGCGCTATCAATCGCTTCAATGTCAAGGAACACTTCGCCCATTGTGTGCATTCCATCAATAAGGCCGTCCATTATATCCTGCCTTTCTTCAGTGCTAAGCCCAGGAACAATATTAGCTAACTCTTCGTGCGTTTTCGCTAGGATTGCCTGATTACCGCCAATAACAGCTTCAATTCCCTGTATGATCTCAAAAGCTGCATCATATTTATCATCAAGCGTTTTAGCGTTATTAAAAGCATCCGACAATCGCCCAAATAGCTCCTTATTAAGTTTCCTTGTAGGTGGTGCTCCCGGTTCTTCGGCAACATTGGCTGATACCTCCTTCTCTGCATAATTTCCCACCTTTAGGCTGTGTTGCATGGCCACATCTTTTGCATGGCCGGCAATACTCCTATATCTCCCTGGTTCAGATAAGTTTTGATAGCTTCTCCAGAGTATATATTTCAGCTCATTTTCTGATAGCTTGAAT
>CAZAZI010000239.1:0-3268 GCA_964489575.1 uncultured Oscillospiraceae bacterium
ACCCGGATACCGTGGTGGGCGACTTGGCCGTTTCCAAGCAGCAGATGGTGGAGATCGCCAAGGCCCTCTCGACAGACGCCCGCATCCTCATCATGGATGAGCCCACAAGCGCTCTCACCAGCACGGAGATCGAGGAGCTGTTCGCCATCATCCGCCAGTTAAAGGCGGAGGGTTGCAGCATCATCTATATCTCCCACAGGCTGGAAGAGCTGCGGCACATCGTGGATCGGGTCACCATCATGCGGGACGGCCGCTTCATACTGGAATCCGCTTTTAAAGATATCTCCATGGAGAGCATCATCTCCAACATGGTGGGCCGGGAGATCAAAAATAAATTCCCCCGCGTGGAATGCCCCCCGGGCGAAATGCTGCTGGAGGTCAAAAACCTCAGCGCCGGGCGCATGGTGCGGGATGTGAGCTTTACCCTGCGCGCGGGCGAGATCGTGGGCGTGGCCGGCCTCATGGGGGCGGGCCGCACGGAGATGACCCGCGCCCTCTTTGGGGTGGATCATAAAGAGAGCGGCGAGATTCGCCTAAGCGGCAAGCCCATCGCCATCAACAAGCCTATGGACGCCATCCGCCAGGGCATCGTGCTTGCCCCGGAAGACCGCAAAAAGGACGGGCTTTGCACCAACCTTTCCGTGCGCGAAAACATCGCCCTGCCCAACCTCGATATCCTCTGCGATAAGCTTAGCGTGGTCAACCGTAAAAAAGAGGCGGCCATGGTGGAAAAAGCCACGGCGGACCTCACCATCCGCATGCCCAACGCCGATGTGGACGCAGCCAGCCTTTCAGGCGGCAACCAACAGAAGGTGGTGGTTGCCAAATGGCTCGCGCGGGATAGCAAGGTGGTCGTTTTTGACGAGCCCACCCGGGGCATCGATGTGGCGGCCAAGGTGGAAATCTACAACCTGATGAACCAGCTCAAGCAGCAGGGCATCGGCGTGCTCTTCGCCTCCTCGGAAATGCCGGAGGTGCTGGGCATTGCGGATCGAGTGCTGGTGATGTGCGACGGCCGCATCACCGGCGAGCTGCCCATTGGGGAAGCCACCCAAAATAAGATATTGGAGCTTGCCACCCGCTTTGAGAACAAGCTGGAAGGCGAAAAGGAAGTTCAGCAAGCATAAAAGGAGCAGTCATGGAAAAACAAGCAACAAAACGAGCCAATCCCTTCAAACGGCTGATGGCCATACGGGGTATGGGCCAGGTGGTGACCGTGGGCGCGGGCCTGTTGGTTTTATGCGCCGTGTTTGGCATGATCAACGAAAACTTCGTATCCAAGGCCAACGTCACCAATCTTTTGCGGCAGATCGCCCCCATTTTGCTCATCGGCATCGCCCAGAGCTTTGTGCTCATCACCGGCAATATCGACCTTTCCATCGGCTCGGTGGTAGGCATGAGCACCATGATCGCGGCCACGCTGATGTCCCGGGGCATCCTCGGGCCCGTGCCCGCCATCTTGGTCACCCTGCTCTGCTGCTTGGTAGTAGGCGTGACAAACGGCTTCCTGGTGGCCCAGTGCAAGCTGCCCCCGTTTATCGCCACGCTGGGCACCATGACCATTGCCCGCGGCATCGCCCAGATCGTCAACAACAATTATAATACCGACTCCATCATGAAGTTCTACCCGGAGGCGGCGCAAACCTTCAAAGACCTGCTCTATTACGGCAAAACGCTGGGCGTGTATAACGGCATCCTCATCGCGGTGGTGCTGTGGGTGGTGTTCAACTTCATCCTCAGCAAAACCCGCACAGGCCGCCACATCTACGCCGTGGGCAGCAACATCGAAGCGGCCCGCCTTTCCGGCGTGAATATCACCATGACCACCATCAAGGCCTATGCCATCAGCGCTTTTTGCTCCTGCGTGGTGGGCCTTATCACCTGCGCCACCGTAGGCCAGGGCACCATGGACGCGGGCAACGGCTATGAGCTTTACGCGGTGGCGGCCAGCGTAATCGGCGGCGTATCCACCCTGGGCGGCCAGGGCATCCTGCTGGGCACGGTGATCGGCGCGGCCGTATGGGGCGTTTTGCAAAACGGCCTGCAGTTCGCCGGCGCGCCCGTAGCGCTGCGCAACATTGTGGTGGGCGTGATCGTGGTGCTCTCCGTGCTTATGGATGTAGTGGTGCGCAAAGGGCGCAAAAAGAAAAAGGCTTAGGCTCGGGATACCGCGCCTTGCTAAATAAACCATCAGGAGGAAACGACATGAAGAAGGCATTGACTATTTTGCTAGCCCTGGCGATGGTAGCCGGCCTGTTCGCAGGCTGCCAGAGCGCCGCCCCGGCCGCATCCGGCGGCGAAACCTACAAGGTGTTCCTCATTACCATGGATCAAATGGATCAATACTGGACAAACATCGACGCGGGCTGCAAAAAGGCCGCCGCCGAGCTTGGCAATGTGGAATATCAATGGACGGCGCCGGATGTGAAGGACGACGCCAAGCAGATCGAAATGATCAACAACGCCGTGGCCAATGGCGCCAAAGCCATCCTTTTGGCCGCGAACGGGCCGGAGGCTGTGAACGACGCCCTGAAGGAAGCCTCCGCGGCGGGCGTGCAGATCGTATACGTGGATTCCCCGGCCACCTTCGAGCCTTCCGTGCAGACCCTCTCCACGGATAACCAGGCCGCCGGCAAGACCGCGGGCGAAACCATGATCCAAGCCCTCTCCGATAAGGGCGTTACCTCGGGCAAGGTCGGCGTGGTCAGCGTGAACGCTTCCACCGATTCCACGGCCAAGCGCGACGCTGGCTTCCGCTCCGCATTTGAAGGCACGGCCTTTGAGCTGCAAGAGACCCAGTATTGCGATGGCGACGCGGCCAAGAGCAAGGATGCCGCCTCCGCCTTCATCGTAGATGGCTGTGTGGGCGTTTTCGGCGCGAACGAAGGCAGCGCCGTGGGCGTGGGCAACGCCATTCAGGAAGCCGGCAAGGACGTGGTGGGCATCGGCTTCGACAATTCCGATAACATCAAAGAGCTGATCCTGGGCGGCTACCTGCTGGCCACCATGGTGCAGAACCCCGATGTAATGGGATATGAAGGCCTCAAAACCGCCATCGCCTCCCTCAAGGGCACGGCGCCCAGCCAAAAGGTGATCGATACCGGCGTATCCGTGGTCACAGCCGAGAGCCTGGGCGGCGCGGCTCCCGCAGCAGCGGCCGCCGGGGAAACCTACAAGGTGTTCCTCATCACCATGGATCAAATGGATCAATATTGGACAAACATCGACGCGGGCTGCAAAAAGGCCGCCGCCGAGCTTGGCAATGTGG
>CAZAZI010000240.1:0-3264 GCA_964489575.1 uncultured Oscillospiraceae bacterium
CAAGCCAAAACGGTGAATCTGTTTGGAGCCAATATAACCATTATCCCCACACTTTACGGCACCTTTGCTATTCTGGTACTAATCAGCGTGGTCAAGCACCTGCCTTTTGCGTCGCGGGCAGGAACAGCCAATATGATGCAGATTTCTGCCGAACTGGAGGAAGCCGCCCATATTTGCGGCGCAAAATTCGCCAAACGTTTGGCATCCATAGTTTTTCCGCTGAGCAAGGGCGGATTCATGTCCGGTTTTATGCTTATTTTCATCAGCATCATAAAGGAACTGGATCTGCTCATCCTGCTGATGTCGCCATCTCAGCAAACGTTGCCTTACATGGCCTTCTCCTTTTCGATGGAAAGTCTTGGGCAACTGTCTAACGCTGTGGCACTTGTCATGTTCGCCATAGTTTTTCTGGTGTACTGGATCGCCAATACCTTCACCAGTGCAGACATTTCCAAGGGATTTTGAGAGGGGGGCTAAGTGAGATATGAGCAATATCGTACTGAAAAACATAGATAAGTTTTACGGTAAGAACCATGTTCTAAAAAATCTTGACCTAACCATCGCGGACGGAGAGTTTATGACCCTGTTAGGCCCATCCGGCTGTGGAAAAACCACCACGCTGCGCATTATCGCGGGCCTGGAAAAACCGCAGCAGGGCACTATCCATATGGACGAGCGCGAGATTGTCAACGCAAGCGAGCTGTTTTTTGCCCCTCCCGACAAGCGCGGGCTGAGCCTGGTATTTCAATCCTACGCCCTTTGGCCGCATATGACGGTGTTTCAGAATGTAGCGTTCAGTATGCAGGTGGAAAAGCGGCCCAAGGCGGAAATTCAGGAAAAGGTGGAAATCGCGCTCGCGCGGATGCGAATCGCCGAATACGCAGAGAGGTATCCCTCCGAACTATCGGGCGGCCAGCAGCAGCGGGTAGCTATTGCCCGCGCCATCGTCAACGAGCCCAAGGTACTGCTGCTGGATGAGCCCCTTTCCAACCTCGACGCTAAATTGCGGGTCGAGATGCGCTCTGAATTAAAACGGCTGCACCATGATCTTGGCACTACCATCGTTTATGTTACCCACGATCAGGTAGAGGCGCTGACCATGTCCACCAAGATAGCCGTATTTTTCGAGGGAGAGCTGGAGCAGGTGGATAGCCCCATGGCCCTGTATCTTAATCCCGCCACCCTACGGGTAGCTGATTTCATCGGCAATCCCAACATCAACCTGATCGATTGCCGCGCCGCTGCATCGCCGAATGGAATGGCAATATCCTCGCCAATTGGAGATTACGCCTTCACGCCTGATACCTTTACCGATAGCGCCTCATCATCCGGCGAATTTGACGCGGTTATCGGCATCCGCCCTGAGAAGATCACGGTGTCAACACAGCCTCTCGAGCAAGGCGTTGAAGCGAAGGTTTACATCTCCCAGCCTGCCGGTTCCGAGACCATCATCCATATGAAGATAAACGGCTGCGACTTGCTGGCAAAGGAGATCGGCCTGAAGAATTATTTGGAAGATCAGCGGGTTTGGCTGGGGATCTGCATGGATAACGTCAACGTATTTGAGAAGCAGTCGGGCCGGCTGGTAAAAAAAGCGGCACTTGAGGAGTAGCTTATTGATGTTCAAAATTGAAATGCACCTCCATACCAGAACCACTAGCAAATGTGGCTGGCTCGACGCTAAGGAAGTTTTCGAGGCATACCGGGAGGGAGGCTTTGCCGGAGTGGCGGTTACTGACCACATGAGCCGTGACACCGTCGCCTATCGAGGCATTGATCTCTTCGATAAGGCGCATGCTGCGGAGGGCTTCCTTGAGGGCGCGCGCGATCTGGAAGCGCTGGCAAAAGACGGCTCCGGGTTCCGGGCGTACCTTGCTACCGAACTGCGCTTTGACGGAAGCGTGAATGATTTTTTGGTGTACGGCTTTTCGCCGGATTTGCTTTATGATCCCGACAGCATCATGCGGGAAGGGTTGGAAAGATTCTCGCGCCGCTGCCGCGATGCGGAAGCCCTCATCATTCAGGCCCATCCCTTCCGCCAAGGCTGTGCCCCGGTTCCGCCCGAGCTCGTTGACGGCATTGAGGTTTACAACCTCAACCTCACGCATAACAGCCACAACGATCTCGCCCTTGAGTATGCGCACAAGCACAAGCTGATGATGATTGCAGGCTCAGATTGTCATCGGCCTAATAATGTCTGCCAGGCGGGGATAATCTGCGATACGTTGCCAAGGGATACTTTTGAGCTTGTCAGCCTGCTGCGCGCGGGCCAATACGAGCTATACGCGGATGAGGAGGGGCTGGAAACGGTTCGCCACGCAAACCCCTAGAGCCAAGAGGCGCAGCTGAGGAAACCAGCCAAGTTTAATAATTGCTAACGGCCCGGCGAATAATGAATTCGCCGGGCCGCTTTGTGCTTTAGTTCCGGGCCGCAGCCCGTAAGGCCTTATTCGTGAGCGGCGACATGCGCGCCGCGAGCGAAAAGCCTTGCTTGGCAAGGCTTTCCCTGTAAACTCAAAGGAACCGGCTTTGCCGGTTCCTTTGAAAGCGCATCGCGCGTTACGCGTCGTGCCGCTTGGCGGCCTCGGCCTCCAGCGCCTTGAGCTTGGCTACGGGATCTTTCACCTTGGCCAGGAAGATCATGGCCGCGATGATGTAGGGCTTGTAGGAAGCCTCTTTGTAGAGGGGGTCGCGATAGCGGTCGAACACGCTGGCCGCCACTTCGCCGGCCTCGCAGGAAACGCCGGTGATATCGGCGGGCAGGCAGTGCATATACATGGCCTTGCCATCCTTGGTCAGCTTCATCAGCTCCTCGGTGCACTCCCAGTCCTTATGCTCGGCGTTCTGCGCCAGCAGCTTCTTCTCCAGGGCCTTGATGCCCTCCATATCGCCCTTGCCGTAAAGCTCGGTGCGCTCTTCCATGGCCTTGAAGGGGGCCCAGCTCTTGGGGTAGACCACATCCGCATCCTTGAAGGCTTCGGCCATGGAGTTGGTGATCTCGAACTTGCCGCCCTGCTCGGCCGCGTTCTTCTTGGCGACCTCGACGACCTCGTCCATCACCTCGTAGCCCTCGGGATAGGCCAGTGTTACATCCATGCCCAGGCGGGTCATCAGGCCGATGATACCCTGGGGCACGGAGAGGGGCTTGCCGTAGCTGGGGCTGTAGGCCCAAGTCATGGCGATCTTCTTGCCCTTGAGGTTATCTACGCCGCCAAAGAGGTTGATGAGGTGCAGCGCATCGGCCATGGCTTGGGTGGGATGGTC
>CAZAZI010000241.1:0-3244 GCA_964489575.1 uncultured Oscillospiraceae bacterium
ATGCACCTCTTTAAGTCTGGGATTTACTGCATTGTATTCCGATCGGCTGCGGGATGTGCCCCTAAAAGGCCGATTTATACCTACATACCTAGCAAAAGCCCGGCGGGCTTGTTTGCTTAAACAGTCTGGTTCACGCTTCCATAATGGGTGCGAAATCCCTATAAGGAGGAAGGGTCGCATACGCACGCTTGCGCGGGCAAACCGTTTGTTGCGAAATCCGCAGATTCGAGATATGATTAAAAAAAGCCGTCAGGCAGCGGCGCGCGCGAGGAGGTTCCTTTGAGACGGAGGAGAAAAGGCGGCGGCTTTTGGCTCTGCCTGTTTTTCAATTTATTGCTGAACGCGCAGTGGTCGCTGCCGGCGCTGCTATGCCTGGGCCTGCACTACTGGCTGGGCCTTTCCATCTGGTGGTTTGCCACCGCGCTGGGCCTATGGGTGCTATGCACGGTGTTGTGGATGCTGCTTTTCGGCTGGTCGGCCGGCCTCGAAAGCCCGGCGGATCGGCTCCGCACCAATAAGCGGCCAACGCAGGGCGGCGCGGACGCAACCGGAAGCGACCCAAATGAAGGGGGAGAAAACCGTGGCCTTTGATTATAAAAAAGAATACAAAGAATTTTACCAGCCCACAGGACAGCCCGAGATCATCGATATCCCGGCCATGAACTATGCGGCTGTGCGCGGCGAGGGAGATCCTAATACCGGGGGCGGGGCTTACCAGCAGGCCATTGCCGTGCTATACGCGGTGGCCTATACCTTAAAAATGAGCGATAAGGGCGGCCGTGCCATCCCCGGCTTTTTCGAATATGTGGTGCCGCCGCTGGAAGGCTTTTGGCTGCAAGCGGGCGTAAATGGCATGGATTATGAAAAAAAAGCGGATTTGCGCTGGATATCCGTTCTGCGCCTGCCGGATTTTATCACCCGGGAAGATTTCGACTGGGCCGTGGCCGAGGTAAGCCGTAAAAAGAAGCTGGATTGCAGCGCGGCCGAGTTTTTGGCCATTGAGGAAGGCCTCTGTGTGCAGATCATGCACACAGGCCCCTTCGATGACGAGCCCGCCACCGTGGCCCGTATGGACGCATATATAAAAGAGTTGGGCTATGTGAACGACATGGCGAATGGCAGGCTGCACCACGAGATATACCTATCCGACCCGCGCAAGGTGGAGGAAGCAAGGCGCAAGACGGTCATCCGCCATCCCATCAGGCGGGCGTGAGGCGGAGCATGGGCAAATTACCAAGCGACGGGGGATAATGCTATGAAGGATATGATGGCAGCTGCAAAAAGAGAGTTTATGGCTGTGCTCGAGGATTTGCTGGATTTCGCCGTCCGGGCCGTGCAGACCCGCAGCTATTCCGACGAGGAGGGCGATTTCGCCAGGCTGATCCTGGCGGAAATGCGGGCCCTTCGCTACGACGAGGCGTTTATCGATTCCGCCGGCAATGTGGTGGGCAGGCTGGGCGAGGGCGGGAAGGTGCTCCACTTCGATTCCCATATGGACACCGTGCAGGTGAACGATGCCGAGGCCTGGGCCGTGCCGCCCTTTTCCGGAAGTATCGTGGATGGAAACCTCTGGGGCCGGGGCTCTGTGGATATGAAATCCGCCCTCTGCGCCTCCGTCTATGGCGCGGCGCTGGCCAAAAAGCTTGGCTACCTGGCGGGCAAAACGGTTTATGTGACCGGCACGGTCTGCGAAGAATTCTGCGATGGAGAAAATTTAAAGCTGCTTTACGCAGAGTGCAAGTTGAAGCCGGATTATTGCCTTATCTGCGAGCCCAGCAGCAATGTGGTTACCCTGGGGCACACGGGCAAGGCGCAGATCCGCATCAAAACGCGGGGCGTTTCCGCTCACGGTTCCGCGCCCGAAAAGGGCAAGAACGCCGTGTATGAAATGGCGGAGATCATCCGCCGCGTGGAGGCGCTCAACGCGGCCCTTCGGCAAACGGAGGGCGGCGGCACCATCGTGCTTTCGGATATCTCCTGCATAAGCGCTTCCCTCAACGCCGTGCCGGATGCCTGCTGCATTTATTTGGACCGGCGGCTCAAGCGCGGCGAGCGCCTTTCGCAAGTAGCCGCGGAGATGGACGCCCTCATCGCCGGCAAGGACGCATCCTGGGAGGTGGGCGCCCTGCACCGCGCCAGCTGGACGGGCAAGCCGCTCGATTATGAGCCCATGCACGATCCTTGGGAGATATCCAAAGCGCATCCGCTGACCAAGGCCTTGGAGCGGGCTTACGAAAGCGTATACGGCCAGATGCCAGAAGCCTATGATTACTGGGATTTCGGCACCAACGCCATCACGCCGGTGGCCCTCGGCATCCCTACCATCGGCTTCGGCCCGGGCGAATATAAGCTGGCGCACATGCGCGATGAGCATTGCCCCGTGCGGCAGATCGAGGAAGCCTGCCTGGTCTATGCGCAGTTGATCCGGGAATTGGGTCAATAGCGCGCCGCAATAACAGGGCCGCCCGGCATGCCGGGCGGCCCTTTGCGCATTCCTGCACAGCCGCTTCAGGTACGATTGCTTATTTGGCCTCGATTGCCGCGGCCCCCTTATCCATCCAGTCCTTGCCATCCACCATGCGGGCGGCCAGCAGGGCGGAGCTGGTGTTGCCCACCACGTTGAGCATGGTGGCGGGCGGGTCGATGATGGTGGCGATGATGGTTAGAATGGGAAGGGCGGCCACGGGGAAGCCCATCAGCGTGATGATCATCATTTCGGAAATGGTGCCGCCGCCAATGGGCACGGCCATCACCAGCAGCGTAGCTACCAGCGATACAAGCAGAACCTGCACCAATCCGCCGCCGGAGCTGACGTCTACCCCGAACAGGGCGGCCAGGAACAGCACCTTGAACACCGAGCCGATGATGGAGCCATCCTTATGCAAATTGGTGCCCAGGGGGATGAGGGTCTCGGCAATATCCTCGGAAACGCCCATCTTCTTGGCGGAATCGATATTCACAGGGATGGAGGCCGCGCTCGAGCAGGTGGCCACAGCCGTGACGGCAGCGGGCAGCACATGCTTCCAGAAAGCGGAGAGCGCGCGCCTGCCGCCGGCGATCAGCGCATAAACGGAATAGATGATAAAGAAGAACAGCAGGGCCACCACCGTATAGGCCACGAAGGTTTTGGCATAGCCCAGGGCGATCTCGCCGCCAAAGGAGCCCACCAGCCCCGCCATATAGCAGCCCAGGCCAAAGGGCGCGTAGTACATGGTGAAGCGGATGAAATTATAGAGCACCTCGC
>CAZAZI010000242.1:0-3217 GCA_964489575.1 uncultured Oscillospiraceae bacterium
TGTTCCTCAAAGATAACAAAGAGCTTTGCGCCGAGATCGAGGCCAAGCTGCGCGCAGCGCTGGACGACAGGCTCAAAGCCACAGCCAAGGACGCGGGGAAGGACGGGCCGGGCGAAGCGGATTAAAGGGCGCCCCAAAAACCGGAAAATTATGCAAAAAAGCCTAGGATGGCCGGGCGCTTACCTTGACTTTTGCATCTAAACAGGGTAAAATCGGTATGAGTAATTATATCGGTATGTAGTTTCGTGAAAATTATTTTTATGAAATATAGTCCATACATGCTGAATAAATATATGCTCAATTATGATGTAAATGAGAATTTTTAGCATTTTGGAGGTGTATACGGATCGTGGAAAGTATATTGCTCCCGATCATCATCGGGGTTTTGTGCTTGGCTGTAGGTATCTTTGGTGGGTATGCTTACCGGCGTAACATTGCGGAGGCAAAGGTAGCCAAGGCAGAAGACGCCGTTAAAAAAATGATAGACGATGCGCAAAAGCGCGCGGAAACCATTAAAAAAGAAACCATACTTGAGGCAAAGGAAGAAGCCTATAAGATCAAGAGCGAAAGTGAAAAAGATTTGCGTGACCGGCGCAATGAACTACAGCGCTCCGAGCGCCGTTTAGCGCAGCGCGAAGAGGTGCTGGATAAAAAGCTGGACGGCATTGAGCAGCGCGAATTAAGCCTCAGCGATAAATTTAAAGAGGCTGAAGATATCGAAGCCGCAGCCAAGGAACTGCACGATAAGCAACTCAAAGAGCTTGAAACCATCTCCGGCTTGTCTATGGACGAGGCAAGGGAGATTCTTTTGGGTAATGTAGAGCGGGAGGCCCGCCACGACGCGGCGCTAATGCTGCGCGAGATTGAGGCCAAAACCAAAGAAGAGGCGGATAAGCGCGCCCGCAACATCATTTCCCTGGCCGTGCAGCGCTGCGCGGCCGATCATGTGGCCGAGACAACGGTATCCGTGGTGCCCCTGCCAAATGACGAAATGAAGGGCCGCATCATCGGCCGTGAGGGCCGCAACATCCGCACATTGGAAACCGCCACAGGCGTAGACCTGATCATCGACGATACGCCCGAAGCCGTGATCCTTTCCGGCTTTGATCCGGTTCGCCGCGAGATCGCCCGCATCGCGCTGGAAAAGCTCATTATGGATGGCCGCATCCACCCCGCCCGCATTGAAGAGATGGTAGAAAAGGCCCGCAAGGAAGTGGATACGCAGATCCGCGAAGCGGGAGAGCAGGCCATCTTCCAGGTGGGCATCCATGGGCTCCACCACGAGCTGATCAAGCTCCTGGGCCGCTTGCGCTACCGTACCAGCTACGGGCAGAACGTGCTCAAGCATTCCATTGAGGTATCCCACCTAGCCGGCATCATGGCGGCCGAGATCGGCGCTAACATTGCCCTGGCTAAGCGCGCGGGCCTGCTACACGATATCGGCAAGGCCGTAGACCACGAGGTCGAAGGGCCCCACGCCCAAATCGGCGCGGATCTGGCCAAGAAATACCGCGAGAACAACCAGGTTATTCATGCCATTCAGGCCCACCACGGTGATGTGGAGCCCAGCACGGTGGAGGCCGTGCTCGTGCAGGCTGCGGACGCGATTTCCGCCGCCAGGCCGGGCGCGCGGCGCGAAACCCTGGAAAACTACATCAAGCGCCTGGAAAAGCTGGAAGAGATCGCCAACTCCTTTGAGGGCGTGGATAAATCCTTCGCCATCCAGGCGGGCCGCGAGGTACGCATCCTGGTGAAGCCCGAGAGCGTGAACGATGCCGACACCATCCTCATGGCCAAAGAGATCGTTAAGCGCATCGAGACGGAGCTCGAATATCCCGGCCAGATCAAGATCAATGTGATCCGGGAGACCAGGGCCGTCGAATTCGCTAAATAAACCGGCACAGCCGCAAGCGCAAGGATATGCTTTACCGCATATCCTTGTTTTATAGAAAGGAGCGCAGCCCTGCCCTATGGAAGCTTTCCCTATCGCGGACGCGCATTGCGATTTTCTCTATTACATGCAAAACGAAAGCTGGAGCATCCTGCGGCCGCAGGAGCGGCAGGCCGTCGCCCTGCCTTATATGCGCACAGCCGGCGTGGCTCTGCAATTTTTCGCCGCCTGGATAGATGCGGAGCTAAAAAGCAGCTGTCTGAGCCAATGCCTGGCCCTGATCGATGCGTACTGGCGCATGCTGGAAGCGAGCTGCGGAGCGCTGACGCCCTTTACGGCGGATTTTAACCCACATAGGGGGCAAGTGGCCACCGTGCTCACCATCGAGGGAGGGGAGGCTATTGATGGCAGCCTGGAGGCCCTGCGCATGTTTCATAGGCTGGGTGTGCGGGCCATGACCCTCACCTGGAACTACAGCAACGAGCTGGCCTCGCCGGCCATGCGGCGCATGAGTAAAGGCCTTACGCCCCTGGGCCGCCGGGTAGCGCGGGAAATGGACCGCATCGGCATGGCTCTTGATGTGGCCCATTTAAGCGACGCGGGTATTACGGAGGCGCTTTCCTTGGCTGCCACGCGCCCCATCTTCGCCTCCCATTCCAACGCGCGGGGCGTTTGCCCGCACCGGCGATCCCTGGGGGACGCACATATTCGTGAGATCGCCCGCAGCGGCGGCGTGATCTGCGTGAATTTTTACCCGCCCCAACTGCGGGCGGATGGGGAAATGGCCACGGCTATCGATGTGGCCCGCCACGCGGCCTATATCGCCGCCTTAGCCGGGCCGGCGCACGTGGCCTTAGGTTCGGATTTTGATGGCATGTGCGCCTACCCGCGCGACCTAAAGACACAGGCGGATCTGCCAAACCTCCTGCAGGCCCTGGCGGATGTTGGCTTCTCCCAGGCGGAGATACGCCGCATCGCCTATGATAATCTACGGGATTATATCGTGCGGTTTACGGATTAAAGCGCTTTTTCGAGGCACGCAAAAGGCCGCCGGATGAAGAGGCGGCCTTTTGTGTGCAGTTTTTTTATGCGCTTATTTGGTCTTCATGTTGACGGTAAACTTCTTAGCCAGCTCGCCGCCCAGCATGGGCACAAAGGCCAGAACCAGCGCCACAACCATCTCGTCGAAGGTGAGAGGCACGGTGCTGAAGATGGGGTTGAGCACCGGGATGTAAATCACGGCGATCAGGAAGGCCAGGGAAGCGAGTACACAGTTGTTCAGGTAGCCGTTCTCCAGAACCTTCATCTTGAACACGGAGGTCTTCT
>CAZAZI010000243.1:0-3214 GCA_964489575.1 uncultured Oscillospiraceae bacterium
CTGCGGGGCCATAATAATCATCCGCGTTGATGGCGCAGAAGGGGCGGTTGCCGATCTCATCCTTGGCGCAGAGCACGGCGTGGGTAGTGCCCCAGGGCTTGCGCCTGCCTTCGGGCGGTGTAAAGCCGGCGGGCAAGGCGTCCAGGCGCTGGAAGGCGTATTGCACCTTCATGCGGGAGGATACGCGATCCCCGATCACGGCGCGAAAATCGGCTTCGATCTCCTTTTTGATAATGAAGATGACCTCTTTAAACCCCGCGCGATGCGCATCGAAGACGGAGAAGTCGATGATGAGGTTGCCCGCCTCATCCACAGGGTCGATTTGCTTGAGCCCGCCATAGCGGCTGCCCATGCCCGCCGCCATGATGACCAATACCGGTTCCATAGGATAGGTTCCTCCTTTTGTATCGCGGGGGATGCTTCCCCCATCGTATTGTTGTGCTATTTCCCTTCCGCCAGCAGCAACTGCGCGCCTGGCGGCAGGACCAGATCCTCATCGTGCGCCCGCACTTGCACGCCCCGCGCTTCGGGCACGGCGTTGCGGCGCACCAGGTCGTTGATGGTGTTTTCGTTAAAGCCCGGCACGTGCTTCATCAGCGGCACCAAGCGCTTGATGGAAGCCTTATCGGTGAGGCCCAGCAAATCCAGCAGCATGCGCATGGCCCCCTCGACGCTGGGGCTTTCGTGGAAGGTGAGGGCGATGTTGCCATCCGCGGCGATGGAGATATACAGCAGACAGGTATCCGGCGTTTCCAAAAAGCTGGTGAGCAGGATCAGCCGCATCTCCTCCTGCGTTGATTGCCAAAGCGCGCGGGTGCTGACGAGATGGACTTCCTCCCGCAGGGCGACCCATGTATCGTGGAAGCCGCCGTCTTTATCGATGTAAACGGTATTGCGCTCGGCGTTCTCATAGACCGTGAGCGCCAAGCCGCCGGGCACGCGCACGAAGCGCAAAAGATCGGCGCCCAAAGAATAGCTTCCGTGCACGTTTTGCAGCGGCTGGGGGAAGAGGGTGCCCGTGTTGGCGCTCAGGCGGTATTCCCGGCCATCCAGCCGCCCGGCGATCTCCTCAAAGGCGGCGGCGTCCGTGCCCAAGCCCTCCCAAAGCAGGGGCGGGGCTACAAGCAGGCCGCTAATCTTGGCGGCAAGATCCGCCTGGCCCCGGGGGTGATCCGGCAGGGGTGTATCGTCCGCGCCCCAAAAACATTTCTCCAGCATTTGCAGCAAGTCGCCCTCGGCAAAGAGCTGGGTGCTGCCGCTGTAGATGGCGGCCACGGCGTCGTATTTGGGCATTACCACCACATACTGGCCAAAGGCCCCGTTGAACTGGTAGCCCACGGGGTTAACCCATACCTGGTAGCCATAGCCTAATTTACTTTCGCCATTGGGCGTAGCAATCTGCGGCCGGGTAGCCTCGCGCACCCATTCCTCGCTCAGCAGGCGGCGGCCCTCCCAAAGGCCGTTTTGCAGATACAGCTGGCCCAGCTTCGCCGCGTCCTCCAAGCAAAGGCTCAGGCCCCAGCCGCCCTTTTCGAGGTTTTGCGGGCAGGTTTCCCAGGTGTAGCGGGTGATGCCCAAAGGCGCGAACAGGCGCGGGTTCAGGAAATCCAGCAGGCCCATGCCCGTTTTGCGTTTGAGCACGGCTACCAGCATATAGGTATTCATGGAATCATACTCAAAAGCCGTGCCCGGCTCGAACTTGGGCATGGATTCCAAAAACATGCGTACCCAATCCGCATCCAGCATAGAGCCGACTTCGTTGAAGCGGCTGCCTGTGGACATGGTGAGCAAATGCCATACCCGCATATTGCGCATGCTCTTGCCCTGCGCCTCGGGAATATCGCTGAAAATATCGCTCAAAAGCTCGTCTACGCAGAGCAGCCCTTCATCTACGGCCATACCCACGGCCATGCCCACCACGCTCTTGCTCATGGAGTAGAGCATGTGGGGGATCTGCGGCCTGTAGGGGGCCCACCAGCCTTCCGCCAGCACCTTGCCATGGCGCAGAAGCATCACCCCATGCGGCCCCAGCGTATTCGATTGCTCGTCAATGCTGGTGAAAAGCCTTTCCACCACGGCGCTGGCGATGCCCGCTTCTTCCGGGGTACAACGGGGCAAGGCGCAAAGGGAGCTAACCTCGGGCAGGTCGAACTTTTGGCGGCGGTAACCATATTGCGGCACGCCGCTCATATCGTGCTTGATAAGCTTCAAAAGCAATTCCAAGCTGCGCATTTGCAGGGTGATATCCAACTGCCTCCCTCCTTTTCCTCCAAAGGATCAAAAGGCTGCGACATTGGCAGCCTTTCGATCTTTTTATTGCGGTCGCATTATACCTGGGGCTGTGGGTCCCAGCTGCCGCCCCCCTGATAAGGGCTGGGCAGCTGGCCGGTACGCTCCAGATAGAAGCCGGCCCGGGCGGCGTTGGTATATGGATTGAGCCAAAGCGTACCAATGCCCGCCGTGAGAATGCTCAGCAGCGCCCAGCCGATAAAGCTCAGATCCAGCAGGAAGAGCCGGCCTTTGTTACCCGCCATCAGGGCCTTGCTGTCGTTCACGCATTCTACGATGCCCTTTTCCGGGTATTGGGCCATGAGATAAGGGGCCATGGCATAGCGATAGGCCGCAATGATGCCCGGAACGATAAGAAGCAAGCTCCAAAGGAATACGAACAGCGCCATATAAAGCCGCAGGCCCAGCGCCTTGAGGAAGATAGAGAAGCGGGAGAAGAGGATGCCGAACTCCGGCGCTTCCCCGCCCATCAGGCCGATATAATAGCGGGCCTGCCCCAGTTCTACCACGCCGCCAATGATGAACAGAGCCAAGCTGATGATGCCGCCCACCGCAAGCGTGCCCAGCACGACCATGCGGATCAGCGGGTTCTCCCAAAGGTTCTGCATCCCGGCACCAACGGCGTCCGGCAGATCGGATGCGTCAAAGTTAAAGCCGGAGGAAAAGCCCGAGCTCCCTCCGCCGGTACCGCCCAGCAGGGCGGCTACAAAAGAGACCAATATGGACATGCCCCATTTCCCCGTGAGGCGTTGCCGGGCCAGGGCCCGGAATTCTTTGCTGCTTCGCATGCGGTAAAATACCCCCTATCGTTTTTCGGCTACTCCCCGCAGCCGCTACAACCCCCGCATCCCTCTTCGCCGCAATCACAACCCTCGGAGAGCCGCTCTTCGACGATGGCGGAAAGGGTGTCCATCAATTCGTCATC
>CAZAZI010000244.1:0-3214 GCA_964489575.1 uncultured Oscillospiraceae bacterium
CTCAAAACGCGCATCGAGCTGCGGCAGATCGGCGTGCGGGATGAGGCCAAGATGCTGGGCGGCCTGGGCAGTTGCGGCAGGCCGGTCTGCTGTAAAACCTTTTTAGCCGATTTCCAGCCCGTTTCCATAAAAATGGCCAAGGAGCAGAACCTATCGCTTTCGCCCACGAAGATATCCGGCATCTGCGGGCGGCTGATGTGCTGCCTCAAATACGAGCAGGATTGCTATGAAAGCATGCGCAAGATGATGCCCAAGGTGGGCAAGGACGTGAACACACCGGAGGGCATGACGGGCACGGCTTTGGAGAACAACGTGCTCACGGAAAAGACCAAGGTCAAGCTGCTGCTGCCCGACGGCTCCATCGACATCCGCGAATATCCCTTCCGCGAACTGGGCTACCGTTCCCGGCCCGCCCAGGTGCAGCAGCCCCGCGAGGCGGAGGAGGCGGAGGCCGTGGCCACGCCGGAAAAGGATTCTGGGCAGGCCGCAGTGGAAAGCGCGCCCGCGCCGGCCCAAGAAATTCAACCCGAAGAAGAAAAGCCGGCGGAAGAAAAGAGGCCCGCGCGCAGCAACCGGCCCCGCCGCCGCAGATCGGGCGGCAACCGGCTCCGGCCCAATGGCGAGGCTGCCCAGCAAAGCTCCCGCCCGCCCCGTGAGGAAGGGAAATAAAGGGCTTCGATAACACAATAAACGGCCTTCTTCCTCAATGAATGTGTCCTTTAAAGGCCGGGCCCCGCGCACGCCGTCCGCAGAGGATCGCCGTCCGCGTAGGGCGCCGCGCAGGACTTGACAATATCGGTTTCCGTGCTACAATATTTGTGAAAACCATATGGAGGTATATCATTCATGGCATATGTGATCAACGAGGAATGCATCAGCTGCGGCGCTTGCGAAGCCGCGTGCCCGGTTAGCGCCATCTCCCAGGGCGACGATCGTTACGTGATCGACGCCGATTTGTGCATCGACTGCGGCGCTTGCGCGAGCACCTGCCCGGTTGACGCGCCCAACCCCCAATAATCAACGCTTACCCGGGTGCAAAGGGCCCATCCCAGGGATGGGCCCTTTCCTTTTACCGCAAAGCGCGGTCTTAATCCATACAAAGGAACCGAGTGAATGGAGAATCAACCGGAAAACAAGATGGGCAGGCAGCAGATCGGCCCTCTGATGCTCAAAATGTCCCTGCCCATGATGGTATCCATGCTGGTGCAGGCTTTGTATAATATCGTGGATAGCATCTTTGTGGCCAAAGTGAGCGAAAGCGCCTTCACGGCGGTTTCGCTGGTGTTCCCTTACCAGATGCTGGTGATATCCGTGGCGGTGGGCACGGGCGTGGGCGTAAACGCGCTGGCCGCGCGCCGCCTGGGCGAAAAAAGGCAGGCCGATGCCAATGCGGCGGCAGCCCACGGTCAGTTTTTGGCGCTGCTAAGCGGGCTTGCCTTTTCGGCCATCTTTGCCCTGTTTACGCCGGCGCTGATCCGCTTGTTCAAGCCGGATGCGGAAATTTACGCCCATGCCCGCACCTACCTATCTTGGGTGGGCGTGCCCAGCGTGTTCGTGGTGCTCCAATGCATGAATGAGAAGATCCTCCAGGCCACGGGCGATACCCTCCATTCCATGCTCTCCCAACTGGCAGGGGCCGTGTTCAACATCATTTTCGATCCTATATTGATCTTTGGCCTGCTCGGCTTCCCCAAGCTGGGCGTGGCCGGGGCGGCCATCGCCACGGCGGCGGGGCAGGCCCTAGGCATGGGCCTGGGCTTTTATTATCTGCATAAGAAAAACAGCCTGATCGATATTTCGATGAAGGGCTTTAGGCCGAACCGGGCCGTGATCCGCGAGATTTACAGGGTGGGCCTGCCCAGCATCGTCATGCGCTCCATCTCCTCGCTAACCAGCTTTGGCATGAACCAGATCCTTATGGGCCTCACCCCTACGGCGGTGAGCGTAATGGGCGCTTATTCCAAGCTCGAATCCTTTGTGTTCATGCCCGTGTTCGGCCTGAGCAGCGGCGCGATGCCCATCATCAGCTATAACTACGGCGCAAAAAGCCGGGAGCGGGTTCTGAGCGCCCTTAAATATAGCTGCCTTTATGCCGGTCTTATCCTCTGTGGCGGCATGGCGCTTTTCCTGCTGTTTGCCAAGGAGTTCCTGCTGCTCTTCAACGCCTCGGAGCATATGCTGGCCATCGGCGCGCCGGCATTGCGCATTATCAGCCTGGGCTTTCCGGCGGCGGCACTGGGCATCATGTTCTCCACCTTCTTCCAGTCCATCGGCAACGGCGGGCTTAGCCTGTTGGTTTCCGCCTGCCGCCAGCTGGTCATCATCCTGCCGGCAGCCTACTTCCTTTCCGGTATCTTTGGCCTCACGGCGGCCTGGGCCGCCTATCCCATTGCGGAGTGCATCGCCCTATGCATCAGCGCCCTGCTCCTTAGGCGGGTGATACGCACCTGCATCCAGCCCTTGGCTTGATCAGAATAAAACAAAGGGCCGCCGCACGCATTTTGCACGCGGCAGCCCCCTTTTGCAGCATGATTTAACCGTTACCCCAGCAGGGCGGCGATCCTGGCGGCCAGCTTGACGTTGTTGTAAACCAGGGCGATGTTGCTCTCGAGGCTCTTGCCCGCGGTGGCATCCTTGATGCGGCCCAGGAGGAAGGGGGTGATCTGCTTGCCATGGATACCCTTGGCGTTGGCCTCGGCCACGGCGGAATCGATCACGCCGTTAATATAGGCCGGATCCATGCTATATTCCTCGGGGATAGGGTTGACGATCAGCGTGCCGTGGCCCAGGCCAAGGGTATGGCTGACGCGCAGCGTTGCGGCGATCTCTTCGGGGGTATCCATGCGGCAATCCACTTGAAAGCCGCTGGCGCGGGTGTAGAAGGCGGGCAATTCCGCTGTGCCGTAGCCAATCACGGGCACGCCCTTGGTTTCAAGGTATTCCAGCGTGAGGCCCAGGTCGAGGATGCTCTTTGCCCCGGCGCAAATCACGGCCACCTCCGTACGGCCCAGCTCTTCAAGGTCTGCCGAGATATCCATAGTGGTTTCGGCCCCGCGGTGCACGCCGCCGATGCCGCCCGTGGCGAAGATGCGCACGCCCGCGAGCCTGGCCAGGATCATGGTGGCGGCCACGGTGGTGGCGCCATCCTGCTTTTGGGCGATCAGGCGGGCGATATCCCGCCTGCTGGCCTTGGCCACGCGCTGGCCCGCCTTGC
>CAZAZI010000245.1:0-3192 GCA_964489575.1 uncultured Oscillospiraceae bacterium
GCTATCTCCGCCTTTATGGCCAAGCGGGATAAGGCAGGCATGCAAAGCATCGCCCGTATGGGCCTAAAGCTAGCGCTCATCATCGGCCTGCCCTGCGCCGTGGGCCTCTTCATCCTGGCCGGGCCGGTGCTCTCCATGCTCTATCCCAAGCTCTCCCCTGCGGAATTGCAGCTGGCCACGGATTTGATGCATACCTCCGCCATCGGCGTGATCTTCCTCTCGCTGGTGCAATCCATGACAGGCGTGATCCAGGGCATGGGCAAGCCGCACGTGCCGGTTTTCAACCTGTTTATCGGCTTTATCCTCAAGGTGGTCACCCTACTGGTGCTGATGAACATCCCCGAGGTCAATATCCAGGGCGCGTCCGTATCCACGGTGGTTTGCTATGCCTATGCGGGCATTGCCAATACCATCTATGTAATCCGCAAAGCCAAGCTTTCCCTCAGCATGTTCGACGTGCTTCTCAAGCCCCTGCTTTCCAGCGCCATGATGGGTTTCGTGGTCTACATGCTGGGCCAACTGATGGCCGGGGCGGAGCACGCCTCCCTCTCCACCCTGCTCAGTGTGGCTGTGGGCGTATTCGCCTATGCCGTAATGGCCGTATACCTGCGCTTCTTCTCCAGGGAGGAACTGGAATACATCCCCGGCGGGGCGAAGATCCGACGGCTGATGTATCGGGATTAGCGGAAATCGCAAGCCCCGGCGGTTGCCGGGGCTTTTTGCATGCTATATTTTCTCCCAGGGGTCCTCCCAGAGCACGATGGCCCTGGGCGCTGATTTCTTCATATCGATCAGGCGCTGGTTGGCGCTGCCGCGAAACTTCAAATCGAGCGAGCGCTGATCCAGCAAAAACGGGCCGTCCACCAGCACGTCGAGTTCATCGAGCAAGGCCCGTACATCTTCATTCTCCATGGCCCGCAGTTCTTCCAGCATATAGCCCGAATAGGCCCAAACGCCTTTGCCAAGGGCGCGCGCGCCCCTGGCCAATTCCAGGCAGGGGCCGGGCTGCTCAAAAGGCTCGCCGCCCGAGAGGGTGAGACCGGCGCAGAGGGGATTCGCGGCCATGGCGGCCAGGATATCCTCCGTATCGGCCTCGTAGCCGGCGGCCGGATCATGGGAAGCGGGGTTGTGGCAACCGGGACAATGGTGGGAACAGCCCTGCACGAAAACAGTTGTACGCAGACCGGGGCCATCCACAATGGAATCCCGAACCACCCCATAAAGCCGTATTTTCATCGCCGCCTCCTATTTATTATGATCCCTATAATTCGTGCTTTACCCGGTCGGCCTCCTCGGCCCGCTTCGCGTCATTCCATTTATCCATGGTGCCCACAAGGTAGCCCGTGATGCGCCGGATGCGCTGGAATTGCGGCCCGCCGTGCTCCGTGCGGCCGCACTTGGGGCAAACGTCGCCAATGATGCCGTTGTAGCCGCAAACCCCATCCCGATCTACCGGGTGGTTGATGGAGCCGTAGCCGATGCCCGCCTCTTTCATGCAGCGCACGACGCTCTCAAAAGCATCAAGGTTCAGGGCTGTGTCGCCATCCAACTCCACATAGCTGATGTGCCCCGCGTTGGTGAGGGCGTGGTAAGGGGCTTCCAGGCGGATCTTATCAGCAGCGGAAATGGGGAAATAGACCGGGATGTGGAAGCTGTTTGTATAATATTCCCGATCCGTAACACCCTCGATCACGCCGAAGCGCTTTTTATCCAGCTTAACAAAGCGGCCGGAAAGGCCTTCGGCCGGGGTGGCCAGCAGGGTAAAGTTAAGCTTGCGCTTTTTCGATTCGTCATCCAGCCTGCGCCGCATGTGCGAGATGATCTCGAGGCCCAGGTTCTGGGCCTTTTCGCTTTGGCCGTGATGCTCGCCCACCAGCACCTTGAGCGTTTCCGCCAGGCCGATGAAGCCCACAGAAAGGGTGCCGTGCTTGAGCACCTCGCCGATCTCATCGTTCCAATGCAGGTTTTCGCTGCCCAGCCAACATCCTTCCCCCATGAGGAAAGGGAAGTTGCACACCTTCTTTTTGCATTGAATGGCAAAGCGCTCCAAAAGCTGCTCGATGCTCAGTTCAATCTTGCGGTCGAGCTCTTCGAAGAACCATTCCGCGTTGCCGCCCGAGAGGATGGCGATGCGCGGCAGGTTGATGGTGGTGAAGCTAAGGTTGCCCCGGCGCGGCGCGATTTCGTTGGCCGGGTCGTACGCATTGGCCATCACGCGGGTGCGGCAGCCCATATAGGCCACCTCAGTCTCATAACGGCCGGGCTTATAGTAAGGCAGATTGAAGGGCGCGTCGATAAAGGCGAAATTCGGGAACAAGCGCTTGGCGCTGCAGCGGCAGGCCAAGCGGAAAAGATCGTAATTCGGATCGCCGGGGTTGTAGTTGACCCCCTCTTTAACCCGGAAGATCTGGATGGGGAAAATCGGCGTTTCTCCATGGCCAAGCCCCGCCTCGGTAGCCAGCAGCATGTTTTTCATCACCATGCGGCCCTCGGCGCTGGTATCCATGCCGTAGTTGATGCTGGAAAAAGGGGTTTGCGCGCCCGCGCGGGAGTGCATGGTGTTGAGGTTGTGTACCAATGCTACCATGGCCTTGTAGGTCTCCCGGTCGGTATCCCGCACGGCCTTCTCCCGGGCAAAGGCCCGGGCCTTATCAAAGGGAGCCTCTTCTACGCCCGCCTCGAGATAGAGCGCCCGCTCGCGGGCCAGGTAACCGTTGCCGTCATCCAGCAGGGGGTCTAAATTCTCGGTCGTTAGCGCGGCGTTCACCGCGTCGATCACAGCCTGCGGCTCGTCGAGCAGCAGCTCAAGGCTGCGGCCAAGCATCTGGCGGTAGGTGCGGGTATAGGTCTTAGCCACGCCTGGGGCCAGGCCGTAATCGAAATTAACGATGCTTTGGCCGCCGTGCTGGTCGTTTTGATTCGACTGAATGGCAATGCAGGCCAGGGCCGCATAGCTGGTGATATGCATGGGCTCGCGCAGCACGCCGTGGCCGGTGGAAAACCCGCCCTTAAAGAGCGTGAGCAGGTCGATCTGGCAGCAGGTGGTGGTGAGGGTATAAAAATCCAGATCGTGGATATGGATATCCCCCTCCCTGTGGGCCCGGGCATGCTCCGGGTTGAGAACGAACATCTCGTTAAACTGCTTGGCGCCCTCGCTGCCGTATTTGAGCATCGCGCCCATGGCGGTGTTGC
>CAZAZI010000246.1:0-3189 GCA_964489575.1 uncultured Oscillospiraceae bacterium
TATTTTTTGATATAAAGGAGGATAACTGATTATGGCATTATTTGGATTAGGAAAAAAGAAAGAAGAAACAAAGTCGTTATGTTGCTGTGGCGGAACCTGCACGCCTGACACAATGGAAAAGGCAGAAGAAAAGAAAACAGGTATGGGAGTAAAGGTTCTTGGTGGTGGTTGTGCAAAGTGTAATCAACTTGAAGCTGCGACAGTAGAAGCATTAACCGAGTTAGGTATGGATACAACTATTGAACATATCAAAGATTGGGGAGAAATTGCCTCCTATGGAGTAATGACAACTCCTGCTTTAGTGATAGACGGAAAAGTTGTTTCCTTTGGAAAGGTATTAAAGAAAGATGAGGTTGTAAAAATTCTTAAAGAGGTCAGAGGCTAATGGAAAAGAAGAAAATTGCTTTTATTTGTGTTCATAACTCATGTCGAAGCCAAATAGCTGAGGCATTAGGGAATCATTTGAGAGGTAATGATTTTGAATGTTACTCCTGTGGTACAGAAACGAAGCCACAGATAAATCAGGATGCGGTCAGACCGATGAAAGAACTATATGGGATTGATATGGAAGAGAAACAGTTTAGTAAAACTTATGATAGAATTCCGACACCCGATATTGCGATTTCAATGGGATGTGATGTAGGATGTCCGTATATTGGCAGAGCATTTGATGATAACTGGAGTTTACCAGACCCAACAGGACAAGGTGATGAAGTCTTTAAAGAAGTAATCAAGCAAATTGAGGAAAGGATTATGTTATTATAAATAGCGAAAACTTCTTTAGGCTACAATCAATAGCGGTGTAAACGAAAAAGCAGTCTTGAACAATAGAAAAACTGCCCTTTCGTTTGCACCGCGTTTGATTTTGCCAAAGTGAACAGAGTCGCGTCACCGAAGCCGATATGTATGGACTTTCAATCTTTGCACTTTACCGAAAAGTAAAGGTTATGTCACTGCTTTTGAGGATGCATCTTGGAAATCTGAGCACGACAAATAGACCTCATTTCTGAGGTTTTTCAAGCGATATGAACAACCGGATTTAACATCGCATAGGGCACCGTTGTTGTGGTTTCCCGAGGTGTCCGCCACAGCACTTACAAACAGTAACTTTGATACCGTAAAGAGTTTCAAGCATCTGTGGTGTTTCCATACTTTTAAGCCTTGAAAGATACTGTTTACAACCAAGGAGATTCCTGCATAATGTCAGTTGTCTGGTCTTGGTTCTGGTACACAGTAAGCCATAGTGCCTGATTCTGACAAAGCGTTTCGGAGGCACATGCATAAGAAAACGGCGGATAAATTCAATGCCAGTAAGGGTAAGTTCCTTCCAACTGCCTTCTTCACGATAATCCTTCACATAGAAAGTAACAGTATCCTCGTCCATACGGATAATTCGATGGTTACTGATGGCAATCCGGTGGGTGTATTTCCCAAGGTAGTTAATAACGGACTGTGCTCCGTTGAAGGTCTTCTTGCAGTGGGGAACCCAGTCCTTGTCATAGCAAATGTTCAGTAGTTCTTTGAAAGCATAACGATTGCGGTATTGTTCACTGCGTCCGTGAAACTGAAGCTTATTCTCATTCCAAAGTGTTTTGAGGATATCCAGATATTTGCCACGGAACAGTTTTGACATGACTCTTACAGGAAGAAAAAATTCTTCTCCTTTATCACGCCACTGATTTTGGGCGGTCAGGCCACCACCAAGAAGAATGACATGGATGTGAGGATGATAGTTCATTTCAGAGCCCCAGGTATGTAACACACAGATATATCCGACCTTTGCACCAAGATGTTTTGTATCTGCTGTCAGTTCATTGATAGTTTCTGAAACGCAGTGATACAGAGCATCATAAAGAAGCTGCTGATTGCTGTAGATTAAAGAATTCAACTCTTGTGGAACCGTGAATACTACATGGAAGTAAGGTGCTTCCAGAACATCTTCACGACGCTTATCCATCCATTTTTCCTTGGGCAGAGCCTGACACATGGGACAGCATCTGTTGCGGCAGGAATTGTAATGGATTTGCAGATGCCCACAGTCCTCGCACATACTGACATTGGCACCATAAGCTCCGGTCTTACAGTTAATAATACAGTTAGCAACCTTGGACTGCTGAGGTGAAGGAGTATATTTATCAAGGTATCGCGGATAAAACCTTAGAAATATATCCTGTATGGTTGGCTTACTCATTTGTTACACCAGCTTCCTTGTCAAAGGGACTCTGAACGCCAAGCAATGCCTTGTTGCTGATGTGAAGATAAATTTCTGTGGATTTTGGAGAACGATGACCAAGTAAAGTCTGAATATATCTTATATCAACGCCATCTTCTAAAAGATGTGTCGCAAAACTATGACGAAGGCAGTGAGAATGAATGTCGCTGGGTAACCCCGCTCTTTTGACAGACTTTTTCAATTCCAAACGCGGACCTGAAGCTGTGAGATAATCACCAGTCCATTGATTAGGGAATAGTATTCCCTTTGGTTTGCCACATTTGAACCAGTATTCAGTAAGAATGTCCAAGGCTCTCTTTGATAAAAGAGCATAGCGAGAAGTATGATTTTTAGTTTCGTGAATATAAATCTGCATGTTTGTTCTTGAAATATCATCATAATTAAGATGAATCACTTCGGAGAGACGCAATCCGGATGAATACATGATAGAAAACATGGCTTTATATTTAAGGTTCGGTGTGGCATCTAAAAGTCTGTTTATCTCTGCACGGGAAAGTACTCTTGGAATGGCATAATCATTGATGGCTCTGGGAACAAGGTTGTCATCCCAAAGTTTCCCCAAAACTCTTTTGTAGAAGAAAACGAGAGCACCATTTTTGTTATTAAGAGTAGAAGCCTTATTTCCTTTTTCCTTAAGGTACAAAAGGAAGTCTCTTGCGTCTTCGCAGGTGAGTGTTTGGGGATCTTTGTTAATGTATTTTAAGAAATCTCTGATATTGTTTTTATAAGTTTTGATAGTGCCGGGTTTTAAATTCCTTAGTTTGCCGACATCTTCGATTTTATTGATATATGATTCGTACATAAATAACCTCCATGAAATAAAAGTAGTAATAGTAACAATGGTAACTACCCATCATGGAGGTGCATTTGCAAAATAAAACTGCTTGTGAAAGCAGCCTAGAGATGATATTCTTTTCATAGGCAGTTGTTGGGACTAAGCCCGTGTTTGAAGTTTG
>CAZAZI010000247.1:0-3182 GCA_964489575.1 uncultured Oscillospiraceae bacterium
GGCGCAGCGCCGCCTCCAGGGCCACGCGGGCCTGATAGGCGTTCTTGCCGTGCAGATCCAGGGTGATGACCGCTTCCGCCCTCAACGGACTTGCCCGCAGCCGCGGATGACGTATTTATACGTGCAAAGTTCCCTTAGGCCCATGGGGCCCCTGGCGTGCAGCTTTTGGGTGGAGATGCCCATCTCGCAGCCTAAGCCGAATTCACCCCCGTCCGTAAAGCGGGTGGAGGCGTTTACATACACGGCGGCGCTATCTACAGCGCGCAAAAAGCGCTCAGCAGCAGCTGCGTCTTCGGTAACGATGGCGTCGCTGTGGCCCGTGGAATGGGCGGCAATGTGCGTCAAGGCTTCCTCGGCGCTCCCCACCACCTTCACGGCCAGGACGTAATCTAAAAATTCGGTGTCAAAGTCAGCAGCCCCGGCAGGCGTGCCCGGGATAAGGGCGGCGGCCTTTTCGCAAAGGCGCAGCTCCACCGGCGTTTCGTCCGGGCCGGTCCGCTCCTTTACCAGCCGCTCTTGCAGCCTAGGCAGGAAATCCGCGGCCACGGCCTCGTGCACCAGGCAAACCTCCGCCGCGTTGCACACGGAAGGGCGGCTGGTCTTGGCGTTGTGGATGATAGAAAGGGCCATATCCAAATCGGCGGCTGCGTCCACATATACGTGGCAGATGCCGGTGCCGGTCTCGATGCAGGGCACGGTGGCCTGCTCCACGCAGGCGCGGATCAGCCCCGCGCCGCCCCGGGGAATCAGCAGGTCAACCAGGCCCTTGGCCTGCATCAGCTCCAGCGAGGAGGCGCGGGTGGTATCCTCCACCAATCCCACGGCCCCGGCCGGCAGCCCGGCCTTGGCCAGGCCTTGACGCAAAGCGTCCGCAATGGCTTTGTTGCTGGCATAGGCCTCCTTGCCGCCTCGCAGCACGCAGGCGTTGCCGCTTTTAATGCAAAGGGCGGCCGCATCCGCCGTTACATTGGGCCGGCTTTCGTAGATAATGGCGATCACGCCCATGGCTACGCTGGTCTTTTCGATGATAAGGCCGCCCGGCCGCTCCACCCGCTCGAGCACACGGCCCGCCGGATCCGGCAGATCGGCCACTTGGGCGAGCCCCTCGGCCATGGCCCGGATGCGCCCTTCGTTAAGGGCCAGCCGGTCAAGCATTACGTCCCCGATACGCCCCTTTGCCACAGCCAAGTCTTTCGCGTTGGAGGCGAGGATATCTCCCATGCGCGCCAGCAGCGCCTCCGCCATGGCGCTGAGGGCGGCGTTCTTTTGCGCCTCGGTCGCGGCAGCCATGGGCGCCTTGGCCTTGGCCGCAGATAGCAGGATATCCCGTGTCGTCATGCCTCGTCTCTCCTTCCTACAAACAAAGTACCCACGCTCTCTCCCTTGATTATATCGTATAAAACGGCCGGATCCTGGCCGCTGGCGATCACCATATCCAGCCCGGCCGCGGTGGCGCGCTGCGCGGCCGCCAGCTTGGTGGCCATGCCCCCCGTGCCCAGATCGCTCCCCGTGCAGCCGCCCAGGGACAATATCTCCGGCGTAATCGCCTCCACCCGGGGGATGCGGCATGCGCCGGGGTCCGTATGCGGGTCGCAGGTATAGAGGCCGTCGATATCCGTGAGCAGCACCAGGAGATCCGCCCGGGCGGTTACGGCCACGATAGCGGCCAGGGTATCGTTATCGCCAATGCCCAGCTCTTCCGTGGCCACGGTATCGTTCTCGTTGACGACGGGCAGCGCGCCTAGCTCCAACAGACGGAAAAGGGTATTCTCCACATGATTCCGCCGCGCCTCATCCTGCACATCCTCGGCGCTAAGCAGGATCTGGGCCACGGTATGATTATATTCGGAAAAGAGCTTGTCGTAGGTATACATCAGCTCGCATTGGCCCACGGCCGCGGCCGCCTGCTTGGTCGGCACATCCTCGGGCCGCCTGGCAAGCCTCAGCTTGCCCACGCCCATGCCGATGGCGCCGGAGCTGACCAATATCACCTGATGCCCGGCGTTCTTTAAATCGCTGAGCACCTTTACCAGCCGCTCCACATGCCGTATGTTCATCCGCCCCGTGCCATAGGCCAGGGTAGAGGTGCCGACCTTGACGACGACGCGCATGGCCCCCTCCCTCACTGCCTGCCCAAGAGCAGGGTCTTGTCGTAAGCCGCGCGCACGGCGCGCATGGCCGCCGCCCTTAGGCCCCCTTCCTCCAGGGCCTGCACGCCCTCAATGGTGGAGCCGCCCGGGCTGCAAACCCCATCCTTGAGCGCGGCCGTATGCTCGCCGCTTTCCAAGGCCATTTTAGCCGCGCCCAAAAGCGCCTGCGCAGCATATTGCCGGGCTTTCGCACGGGGCACGCCGCAGGCCACAGCCCCATCGGCCAGGGCTTCCAGATAAACATAAGCAAAGGCCGGGCCGCAGCCGCTCACGGAGCCGCCAGCGTCTAAAAGGCCTTCCTCTACCTGGTCGAAACGGCCCGAGGCGGATAGGGCCTCGAGCAGGCCCTCGATTTCGCCCCGCTCGACCCCCGTGGAACAAAGCAGGGTCATGCTCTCGCCTACCAGGGCGGCGGTGTTGGGCATGAGGCGGATGATAGGATAATCGCCCCCCGCCAGCTCCCGGATGCGGCCCATGGAAAGGCCCGCCGCTATGCTCACCAGTACAAAGCGGTCTTTCCGCGCTGCCAGGATGGGCCGCAGGGGCAGGAGCATGCCTTCCATCAAATGCGGCTTCACGCAGAGAAAAAGATAGGTGCACGTCTTGGCGGCCCGCTCGTTATCGTCCGCCCGGCATCCCAGCTCTTTGGCCAGCGCCTCCGCCTGCTGCCCGGCGCGGTCGCACAGAAGCACCTCGCCGGGCTCCGCCTTTTGGCAGAGCGCGCGGGCGATGGCCCCGCCCATATTGCCGCAGCCGATGAATCCATATCGCGCCATATCCATGCCCTCCCGAATCGTATTGATCGAATTGATTTTATTCAGTATAACAAGATCGTTCGCGCTTGTCTATTGTGGCCGCAAGATAAAAGGGCGCCCCGGAGATCTCTCGATCTTCGGGGCGGGATGTTTGCATAGCGGGCGTGCGTGCACTACCTTACAGCAGGTCGAAATATTCGCCCCGTTTATAGTCGTAGATGGCGCCGCTGGAGAATTTATCGATGTTCTCCAGCACCTTGCCCGTACCGATGGCCAC